>JADGDT010000105.1 GCA_016744755.1 Ichthyobacteriaceae bacterium
TTCTCTTTCAACAAAATGATTGTCCTCAATTAAATCAGGATACCATTGGTTAGTTTCTCCACCAATAAATCCATAAAATCTATCCCAACCCATTTGTAATGGCCATTGTTTTTTACTACCTCCTGATGCTACATCTTGCTCAGGTACGTTGTGGTTTTTTCCAATCCAAAATGTGCTATAACCGTTATCTTGGAGTATCTTAGAAAGAGGAGTAACTTCAGCACCCATTCTACCATTTGCACCTGGGAAACCATCAGCCGTTTCAGTAATTGCAGCCATCCCATTTAAGTGGTGATTTCTACCTGTTTGAATAGTAGATCGTGTTGGCGAACAAAGTGCAGTAGTATGCCATTGTGTATAAGTTAAACCATTTTCGGCTAGTTTATCCATTGTTGGCATATTTATACCTCCTCCATAAGGAGACCAAGCACCTAAGCCTGTATCATCATAAAGTATAAATAATACATTCGGAGCCCCTTCTGGAGCAGACTTTGGAGTATAAGCTGACCAATCGGACTGAGAATCTCTAACGTCTAGAGCAATCTTACCTTTGAACTTTGTATCAGAGCTTACGTCTTCGTTGGCCACCTTGCTTGTTTCTTGTTTGCAGCCAGTGGTCATTGTACCTACTAGCAATACAAATGCTAATGATTTTAATAACAATTTAATTTTTTTCATTTAATGTAATTTTAGTGAAAAATTTATGGTTATAGTTAATAAGTAGTTTTATTATTTTAAAATATTCTTACAGCTCTTACATGATTGGACTTATCTACCAAATTAGTGTATTGACGACCTCCAGAATCCATGTTTTGAACCCAAGCAGTATCCCCACCAAATCTAGAAGATGTCCAGTAGTTTGTTGTTTGTATCATTTCCCCTCCATTATCTTTTGATGAAGAGTTAATAATATCTAAACTCTCATGTATTTTATCTAGTTCATCTTTACTAGGTAGAAACCAATCATCATATTCATTTAATATAAGATCGTTACAAATAGCAGCCGCAATATCACTAGAAGTACAAACACTAATTATATCTAACGTGTTTTGAGCTCCAGCTCCTATTGATAATTCATCAGCGTCAGTAACAAGAGTGGGTAGGCATCCCCATTCAGTTCCATAACTTTGATCAGAAATGGCACAAACAAGCCCGTGCTCTCCAGTATTATCTAGATAAAAAATAATGCCTCCTTGGTGTAAATCTCCTATTTTGTGTATTAATGGTATAGTTTCATCTTTATCGCAAGATTGCATAAAAACTATAGGAATAAAAAATATAGCAATTAATAAGAGTTTTTTCACAATACCTACGTTAAAATTAACAACAAACATAATTTTTTTATAACAAAAAAAAAATATCATTTGATAACTCTAATCTATTTCCTTATTCTTTTTCTTTATTCGATGTATTGTCAAGGGTTTTATTCCAAGGAAACTAGCTATATGCTTGTCGAAAGCAGTTTCAATAAGAATAGGATTCCATTTAATTAAATCTAAGTAACGTTCTTCGGGGGTCATAGAAATAAATGTGTTCAACCTATACGAGAGTGTGAGGATAATCTCTTTTAATAAACGGTGATAAAACTTCATAATTTCTGAATTGCCATATCCTATAGCTTCAAGTTTACTCACATCAAATTTCAAATAATGAACCTCTCCAATTGCTTCAATTGTTAGAGTCTGAACCTCGTCTCCAAAAACATTAGCATCGGCCATTAAATGCCCTTCGGCTCTTATAAAACGATTTAATTCATTACCACTTTCATCTATACTAAAAGCACGTGTAACTCCTTTTAGAATGAAAATCATAGCTTTATCGTACTTTCCACTTTTTAGTATTGTTTCTTTGTTTTTTACGTATCTATATTTAGAAATAGACATAAATATATCTAACTCCTTATTATTTAAATACGGAAAATATTTTGATAATAATTCTTTTATTTTATTATTAGATAGAATCATAAATCGGCTAAAACTTTTTTTAAATTAAAAACTAAACTACCGCACTCTCCAAAAACTCAATTGTTCTTTGTTCTGCATTCATTCTTGCATTAATACCTATTGGAAGTGTGAACTGATTTTTAATGTGTCCAAACGAAAATCCATAAGCTGAAGGCACAGTTACATCCTTCATATTATCGTCGAACATCTCTTCTAGTTCTAACGAAAGCTCTCCTTTAGGCTTATCACTATCGTCAAAAACACCTAAAATTATTCCTTTGGCTTTATTGAAATCCTGATTTTGATCTAATTGTATTAACATCCTATCTATACTGTAAGGAGCCTCTGAAATATCTTCGATAAAGAGTAGTTTATCAGCATAATTAATTCCCCATTCTGTACCAGACATCGCCGAAATTAAACTTAAATTGCCTCCTATAAGTTGACCTTCTGCATCTCCTTTTACATATGTTTTGGGTTTAAAAAAAATATTTTTTTTTGATTTATTATCATTCACTTTACTTGGATATACCTTTGGAGGGATACTCGAAGACATGAGCATTTCTTTAAAATACTTAACTGAATAATCTGTGAATGGAGAGGATGCAACAGGTCCGTGAAAAGTAACAAGTCCTGTTTTATTAAAAATTGCCAAATGTAAAACAGTAATATCGCTATAACCAACAAACACTTTTGGGTTCTTTCTAATCAAATCAAAATCTATTAGAGGCAATAAGCCAGAACATCCGTAACCTCCTCTAGCACACCAAATTCCATCTATATCAGAATCGGCAAACATAGTGTGTAAATCATCAATTCGTTCTTGCTTTGTACCTGCTGTATATCCTCGTTTCTTTCTAATGTTTTTAGAAAGTTTAACTTTAAAACCTAGCGACTTAATATTTTTTACTGCCTTTTGTAAATCCTTGTCCTCAATAAAACTACCTGGAGTTATTAATCCAATTGTATCTCCCTTTTTTAGAGCTTTTGGTTTTATCAACTCTAATTCAGAATCATTATTCTCTTCGACTTGACTAAACGACATCATAGGTAATGAAGCACTCGCAATTCCAAGGTTTTTTATAAAATTTCTTCTTTTCATTATTTAATTTTTTTCATTAAGTAGTTAAGGTTTTTAAGGTGTTAACCTTAATCTTTCTTAATTTCTTAATGTTTATTTATTCACCATTAAGATGTTAATTTTTTTAATAGTAAAGGTGAAAATCCTTCAAAATTGTATCTGTTTGTTTTTGTATAGTTGATGTTTTGTATTTGTAATGATTATTCATGTATGAGAAAATTAAAAGTTTCCCCGATTTAGTAACTAAGTAACCGCTAAGATTATGATTATTGCTAAGAGTACCAGTTTTTGCATAAATAAATTCAGGATAATCAGTGAATCTTTTTTCTAGAGTTCCACGTCCACCTGTTGGAAGTAATTCGAAAATTCTATCCATGTTACCATCAGTTTTTAAAGTCTTAGTTCTTATTTTTAACAAAAGCTCTACGATAGATTGTGGTGTAAATAAATTATATCTCGAAAGCCCTGATCCGTCAACCCATCTTGGTTGCTGACTTATCTCGTTTAACTGATTATCAAGAACACTCTTAATTAATTTTGATGTTTTTATACTATCCTTATTTCCTAAGTTAAGAGAACTCATCATCATAACCGATTCGGCTAAAAAGTTATCACTGTCCTGAAGTAATACTTTATAAATACTATCTGATTCTATTCCATATACTATTGAAATTTCATCTTCTCCAAATCCTCTGCTAATTAAGTTTACTTCTTTATTTAAAGTGTCTGATAGTAACTTTAGACTTAAAGTAGTTGATGTAACAAATGGAATTTCTTTAGAGAGAGTATCATCTGAATTAGTCAACCACATTTCAAAAATATTATTCTTCTCGTGTCGTTTTACTCTAAATCTTTCTCCATATCCTTTCACTACAATTGAATCTCTAAACTGTTTTGGATTCACTGTCCACTCACCATTTGGAAATAAAGTTACACGTATAGCATTTCCGTAAACCGATAGAGGGGTAAATTCTTTTGAATATTCATCGTTGTAATCGTCCCATGCCCAACCAGAACCGTAACGTTCGTTTAAGAAGTTAGAATCCGAAAAATATATTTTCTTTTCTGTTTTTTTTAGAAAGTTAAAAGCGGTGGTATCTTCAAATGCTGAGTAAAGTAGGGTAGGTGCTCCGCTACTCCATACTATTAACGAATCTTCTTTTTCTGTATAATATAAAGTAGGAATTTTATTGCCGAGGTTTAATAATCCAGAATAAAATGTAAATAATTTCGTGTTTGAGGCAGGAGTAAAGTACTTATCGGAATTGTACTCAACTATATACTCTCCTTTTTCTACATCATACACACAAAGTCCTGAAAGTGAGTTCTTGAAAAGAGTTAAATTATCAAGTTGCTTAATTAATTTTTTAGTTTTATTTACATTAAACTCATCAGTATTAACTAGTTCAGTTTCATTAAATTCATAAGTTTTAAGAGACTGTGCATTTAAAGTAATAGAAATAAAATAAAGAAAAAATAAAGAAGTAAGTAAGCGCATTTTGTTGAAGTAAAGTTAGTTTAAAGGGATAATTAATTATAAATATTAACAGTTTGAAATTCGGCATTATAATAAGTCCTATACTCTTTAAGTCCTAGTGGAGCACCATTTAATGGTTCGCCCGTTACCAAAAGAAACTCTGTTTGGTCGCATCTACAAATAACTTTGATGTCGTTTTCTACATCCAAAAATGTGCAGTCGTTTGGAGATAAGTGGGGGCAACTTCTCTCGTAAGCTTTAAATTTTACATCGGTAACCCTATAAATTATAATACCCCTAATCCCCCCAGAAATATAAGCCCAACCACCTGGCGATTGTAATCTTATATTTGATGGATTACTCAAATGAACTACTTCATCTACAAGAATATCTGGCAACTCTGGAGTATCGGTATTACAACTACTTAGAATTATAGAAAGAAATATTATATATAATATATTTTTAAGCATTGAATTATTTATTATAATCTAAGTTTTATTTTTCAAAAGTAGTGAAAATATTTTTGTTTACTTCTAGTGTTTCAAAACAGGGAACGTATTATTTAGTACTGATATTGTTCTAATAATTTCGGGAATTAATTCTTCTCCAAACTCCATGTACATTTCTGCAAAGTTTAGTTTTCGTTCCTGCAAACCATTGTTAGGAAACAACTCTGATTTTATTTTTTCTATCTTGGCGACTAACTCATATTGATTTTTCTTTTCGGCTCTTAAAAGTTTTTTTTCTGATTTCCTTATTGCGTTTATCTTCTTCTTATGTTTGGCTTTTAAAGTTGGATGTATTGATTGATTATCTTCATTTAAACTTAATTCCTCTGCAAGTTCTTTATCTATTTTTTCTACCTCATCAGATAATTCTAAGTTTGTTGCAGAGTTTTCTATCACTTTATTTTTTATCAAAGTATGTAAATCGGTAAATAAATCGTTAACTGTTAAATCTAAGTTTTCAATTATTTTTTGCTGATCTGAATTAATTAACATCAACGAATTTCGCAAAACCAAAATAGGAAATGAAACCCCTAGATCATTAAAATTTTGTTTTAATTGAAACCAATAAGCTATCTCTCCGCCACCACCAACATAGGCTATATTTGGTAAAACTTGTTCTTCGTAAAGTGGTCGTAAAATTGCATTAGGACTAAACCTTTCTGGATTATTTTCTAACTCTTCAATTATTTCTTCTTTACCAAAACTAATTTCCGAATTAAGAACTTTATATTTTTCATCCTCAAAAACTATTCTCTCCCTGAAATTATCTTTTAAGTAAAATAGATTTATCTCCCTTTGGTTTACCTGAGCTTTATATCCAAGATTCTTTAATTTATGATTTGTTTCATCAAGATTTTTATTGGAAGTAAATTCAGTAAGTTCACGTTTAAAAACAGGAATCATTATCTTTTTTAGCTCAACATCATCTCCGTCGATAATTACAATTCCGTATTCTCCAAAAAGCTCATTCACTAAATATTTTGTGACATCAGCTAAATTATTGTGTTGTTGATAAGTATTAGTGAAAAGTTTATTCAAATAATCTGCTCTTTTTCCACCACCCAACTCTGAGAAAAATTGCTCGTATTCAATTTCAATATCTTTAAGTTTCATCCTACCAACTGCTCCTTTTTGACTTGTTGACATTGAGAACTCTTCTCCATTAAATTTGAAATTATTTATTTCTTCGAAATCGTGATCTTCGGTAGCCATCCAGAAGAGAGGAATAAAGCTATTATCTGGAAACTCAACACTTAACTCTTTACACAATTTTATTATCGATGCAGTTTTGTAGATGTAATACAACGGACCAGTAAAATAGTTAAGCTGATGACCCGTAGTAATTGTGAAAGTATTACTCTCTTTTAATTTAGATATGTTTGTTTGGGATAATTCTGACAATTCTAGTCCTGAATTTTGAACCTTCAATCTTTCTACTAGGAGACTTCTATTTACAGAAATATTATTTCTGTTTGCTATAATTTTTCTATATCCGTCTATTGAGTTTTCGTACTCTAGAAACTCTTCCAAACTGCTTTCTGTATCGAGATAGTCTATCATCAATTTAGAAAATGATTTTGTGCTTTTATAGCTTAGATATTCTGCTTGCATCAGAAGTAATTTGAAATGGAAAGATACTAAAAAAACAGCCTGCAGATTTCGCAAATCTCCGCTGATAAAAATCTACGACAATCTGTTAAATCTGCGGGCTAATTAAGTTTTGAAAATTATTGAGCCGAATATCCAACCAAGTAAATACCATCATCCTTAATCTCTATAACTCTTTGTTTGTACAAAGTACCTATAGATTTTTTGAAAAGTTTCTTACTCATTCCAAGTACAGATTTAATATCCTCGGGATTGCTTTTATCGTTAAGTTTCAAGAAACCTTTATTTGCTTCTAATTTGTCAATTATCAACTCAGCATTTGGTTCAATACTACCAATTCCTTGTTTTTGTAGGGTGATATCTATTTTGTTATCTTCTCTAACTTCTTTAACAAAACCTTTAAGTCTTTGTCCGTATTTAAGATCTTTGAAAAGTTGATTCTCAAAAATAAACCCTTTGTATTTATTATTAACAATTACATTAATACCTAAATCTGAACGCTTGTCAACCAATAAATTTACTTCCTGATTTTCATCTAAATCTACATTTTCTAATTCTAAAAACTTATTCAGTTTATTAGAGCCAAGTAATCTATCTGTATCTTCATCAACATACATAAATACATTGTAATACCTATCTTCCTCCATTTTTTTCGATTGCTCCTTAAAAGGAACAAACAAATCTTTCTCTAATCCTAAGTTCAAAAATGCTCCCGACTTATTTGTAGCCGAACATTTCAAACATCCAAATTGTCCTTTCGCAAGTTTTGGTCTAAGCGTGGTAGCTATTCTTCTTTCACCAGAATCTAGGTAAACAAACACTTCTAGTTTATCTCCTTCGTTATATGTTTCTGGAACATACTTATTTGGCAAAAGTATTTCGTTGCCATTATCATCTCCCAAAAACAAACCAACATGAGTTTCTCTAAGGATTATAAGGTTGTGGTAAATTCCTATCTCTAGTGTATTACCTTCTAAGTGGTGATCTCTTTTTTCGTACAACATTTTATTTGGTCTTTACGTTAATTATAATTTATTGTTACTGGTTACTGGTTTCCAGTTTAGGGCTCCTTAGCATAGCCGAAGGATTATACTATTGTCATTTTAGCTCCTCCATTTGTTCTATCAACCATAGTTTCAATTGCGTCTACAATTATTGCGAACTGTTGATTAAGGAAACCAGCTGTTTGCTCGTCTAAATCTGCTTCTTCTAATTCCGATTGGATGAAAGCATTTATCGAAGGCTGTTTTATTTCTTCATTAACCTGATTAATTAACTTGGCTAAATCTCCCATTCCTTCTTTTTCAAGATCAAAATTTTCATCAGCACTAAATTTAGCT
The DNA here is from genome assembly GCA_016744755.1 of Ichthyobacteriaceae bacterium. Lineage (GTDB taxonomy): Bacteria > Bacteroidota > Bacteroidia > Flavobacteriales > JADGDT01 > JADGDT01. Next base: position 7,959 of record JADGDT010000105.1, read on the forward strand.
TCTAAATCAGCTAATTTTTCCATCATATCTAAAGCTTTCTTCTCCTCATCTTCACTTGGATTATCACCTGATAAACCAAGTGAATTACTCAATAATTCAGCAAACTTATTTTGTTTTTCAAAAGCAGTATCAATGTCTTCTTCACTAACTTCTTTAAAAGAATCTCCTAAATTTTCGATGTAAGTCTTAAGTATAGTTCCGAATAGAGAATAAAACAAATCTTTAGAATACTCTTCACTTTCTTTTAAATCTTCCTCAATAATTACTTGAACTAAACCAGATAAAACAGGCTGAGAAGTTAAAATTTCCATTACTTGTTCCTCCTTAGCTCCTGTGAACCACTCATTAGATTCTATAATACTATTTATTTCTATTGTGCTCATTTTATTTTTTTTATAAGTTTTTAATATTTTGCAAAAGTAATCTATTTTACTTTATTACTTACATGATTATCAATTATTAATACATTTAACGATCACACTGATGAACTATAATTAAGATTAAACTTTTTTATTTATACTATCAACATACAGTATTACGAAACCAATAAATCCTGCAATTAAAGAAGATAACATAACTGATGTTTTAGACGCAATTTGAATACCAGCATCAGTAAAAGCAAGATCACTTACAAACAACGACATGGTGAAACCCATACCTGCTAAAAAACCAATTCCAACAATCTGAGTCCAATTAATATCGTCGGGTAAACTACCTACTTTAAACAATACCAGAATCTTAGTAAATAAAAATACACCTATAGGCTTACCAAAAATAAGACCTAAAGCAATACCTATGGAAACTGGACTTTTTAGCATTTCCCATACATCGCCTTCAATATGTACACCTGCGTTTGCAAGTGCAAAAACTGGCATAATAAAAAAGGTAACTATAGGGTGTAAAGTATGCTCTCTAAGCTGACTAGGATTTATTGCATCGAAACTAAGCTTTTTCATTTTAGTTATAGTATCTACAATATTATCCTCTTGTACACCTTTTACCACTTGTGCATCGGCAGTTTCCAAGTCGTTTAAATATCTTCTAGCTTTATTTATATAAGTTTTATGATCTATTTTTGGTTTAGCAGGAATAACAAACGCTAATAAAACCCCCGCAATTGTTGCATGTACACCAGATTCAACAAAAGAAACCCAAACAGCAAATAATCCTACTAAACTATAAACTAACCTGCTCCTTACTCCTAATAAATTTGCAATAAGAAGAATTACCAATCCGCCCAAACCAAACAATAGTTGGTACAAATCAATGTATTCTGTATAATAAGTTGCAATAACTGTTACTGCTCCCAAATCATCGCCAATGGCAAGTGCTGTTAAAAATATTTTCAAGCTGATTGGTATTCTAGAACCTAGCAAAGCTAGTACTCCCAAAGAAAAAGCAATATCAGTAGCCATTGGTATTCCCCAGCCACTAACTGTTTCTAGTCCTGAATTTGAGTATGCGAATAAAAGAGCAGGAACCAACATTCCTCCAAGGGCAGCTCCTAGAGGCAATATTGCAGTTTTGAATGAAGATAATCCTCCAGCCATAATCTCTTTCTTGATCTCTAAACCAGTGAAGAAAAAGAATATTGCCATTAATAATTCATTGACAATGTGATGAAGATTAACATTCCATAAGTCGCCAACACCTCCCCAACCTGTACGCCATACTGTGCTATGCCAAAAATGATGATAACTATCTGGGGAAGTATTTGCCCATACAAATGCTATTACAGCAGATATGAATAATATTATTCCTCCAAAAGCAGGAGAGTGTAAGAAACTTTCGTCATGATTATTCGCCTGACTCATAGATATTATTTTGAATTAGTTTGTTTTATAATAATAATCAAAAATAGAACATAATGATGATGAAACAATCAATTAGATAAAAAAACATATCAGCAATCATGTAACTATAGAATGATAATTGTTAATATATTTTAATAATTAGAGTTTATGTGATGATTTGTATTTTGAATTTTAGTGTATTTTTGGCCTTCTTAAAAAATAGAAAATACTATGTTGAATTTATATGGAACATCTATCGAAGAGATGGCTGTGCACCAAGTTGGTAATAAAAGTAAGGATGAAGGAATGTTTTTATCTAAAGAATCTTACTACTTAGATACTGAACTTACTTCTCATTTAAATGATTTTTTCTTCAAACCATTTATCAAACAAGAAGAGAGTTATTTACAATTCTCTCATGATGAGGATTTGAGTTTTAATGAGGTTTACAATCTCGTAAAAGGTATTTTCAACGCTCCAGATTCTTTTCACGATTACTCAAAAAAGATAGCAGAATACCTTTATTCTAAATCTGAACATCCACATATTATTGCTGGTGAAGTTTACATAACTTTACTTAACGATATTTCTCTCGATAACGAGATGGTACAAGGTGTAGGGATTTTTAAAAGTGAAATCCCGCGTAGTTTCATGAAATTCCGTAAGGATGATGAAAACCTGATGATTGATGTAGAACAAGGTGTTTTCTTGGAGAAACTAGATAAGGGTGCAATAATTTTCAATGTAGAAACAGAGAGTGGATTTAAGGTTCTTACTCATGATATGAATCGCTATGATGCAAAATACTGGACAGAGAGTTTCTTAAATATTGCTCCTAAACAAGATGAAATTTTTCAAACAAAAAAGTATCTAAAGCTTTGTGAAGATTTCTCGAAAGATGTTGTTTTTCCTAATGAAGACCAAAAAGAACAAATTAAATTTTTAAATAAGTCTGTAGATTATTTTGCTAAGAATGACGAATTTACAGAGGATGAATTTATCAATCAGGTAATTGAAAATCCTGCTTATCAAACTGAGTTTAAAGACTACAAAGATAAGTTTAAAGAAGACTACAAAATTGAAGATTTCTCGAATTTTGCAATTGCAAACGATGCTGTTACTAACATGCGTCGCAAATTTAAAAACATTATTAACCTAGATACTAATTTTGAAATTAAGTTGAATTTTACCGATGATAATTCTAACGATTTAATTGAAAAAGGATACGACGAGGAAAAAGGGATGTACTACTACTTAGTTTATTTTAACGAAGAGAAAAAGAAATAACTTGAACAGTCGCGGGGTGACTCTAAGTCACCCCGTGACTAATATTAGAACTCAAACTTCTTAGAACTTCTACTTTTAGTTAGCAATGCACTTTTGTTAATTTTTCCGTAAGTTAATTGAACAACATTGCGTTGTTCATCAAACATTTCAGTTAACAATTTGTTCTTTATCTCAATTGAATTTATAGTTTTCACTTCATCAGCATACATATAAATCCAAGTTGCTTCTCCTTCAATTTCACTCCCAATTATATGTAGTTTTTTCTCTTCTTCATTTACTTCTATTTTGAAATTATCAAACAAATAAGCAGAGACAAGAGAATCTAATTTTTGATATTCATTTTCACTCCCAAGATTAACAGGTTTTCCTAATCTGT
>JADGDT010000224.1 GCA_016744755.1 Ichthyobacteriaceae bacterium
CTTCTGCGATGAGTAAATACTTGTATGTCCTGAGAAAATGTATGCTACAACACTAGCAACCCCTGCATAAATTCCAATTTCGCCACCAAACAATTCCATAGCCATAAAAGTAGTAGCTATTGGTGTATTGGCTGCTCCGGCAAAAACTGCTACAAAACCTATTGCTGCTAAAAAACTAACAGGCAACGGCAAAACTAAAGCTAATGCATTACCTAATGTTGCTCCTATAAAAAATAAAGGTGTAACTTCTCCTCCTTTAAATAATGCTCCTAAAGTTACTCCTGTAAATATCAGTTTAAACAACCAAGTGTAAGGAGGTAGTTGCTGAGTAAATGCCGCTGAGATTGTTGGCAAACCCAAACCTAAAAACCTACTTCTTTCTCCTACTCCATCGTTAATGCCAAAATAATCTAACACTAAAACCATTAAAATAATAACTATACCTCCTACAAAAGGAATTAATGGTTTATAAGAAATCATTCTCTTAAAAAACTTACCTACCAAACTCGTAAACTTAGAAAACATCATACTTGCCACTCCAAAGAAAACTCCCGCAATTGACGCGTATAAAACTAAATATGAATTTCCAATATCTTTTATTATTGCATCTGTTTCTACATCGAGGTGATAGTGGTGGTGGTGAACTCCCCAAACATAAATCGTTACCCAATTAGCTAAAATAGAAGCCACAAACGATGGCAATATTGCCTCGTAACGCATGCGACCTATAACTACAACTTCTAATCCAAAAATTGCACCAGCCAATGGCGTACCAAAAACTGAACCAAAACCAGCGGAAATACCAGCAATAAGGATAATACGTCTATCGCGTTTATTTAATTTGAAAATTTTAGAAATCTGATCGGCTAGCGATGCACTCATCTGAATTGCTGTTCCCTCTCGCCCAGCAGAACCACCAAAAAGATGTGTAGCTACAGTTCCCATAAAAACTAGTGGTGCCATCCTAGCCTTAATAACCGTTTCGGGCTTGTGTACTTGAGAAATGATAAGGTTATTTCCTGCTTCTACTTCTTGCCCGAAATAATGATAAAAAAGTCCTACAGCTAATCCTCCTATTGGCAATAAGTAGATTAGCCAATCATGAGCTTCTCTATAGTCAGTAGCCATTGCCAAAGATTCTAAAAACAAAGCAGATGCTGAACCAGCCATTAGAGCAATTAAACCAGATATTAAAATCCACTTAAATAAATAAGCAAAAGAGATACCGTAGTTAGAAATAATCTTATTCAAAATATTCAGATTTTGGATTGTGAATCTATCAAGAAAAACAAAACTATGCAATGTAAATTACAGATCATCATTTTATTAACAAATTTTACAAAAAAAGCATCATTTACTTTTCAATAATAAGCTAAAATTGAATAACTTTATATTTGAATAAACACAAGTAAATTTAAATCTTTTCAGATATGAGATATTCAAGAATATTAGTAGCAGTAGAAGAGCTTCCTCTTGCAGAAAGAGTATTTCAAAGAGGAATATCTCTAGCCAAAGAATTTAAAGCTGATATAGCTTTAGTTCATGTAGTAAACATACCTACTGCGGTAGGAAGTATAGATGCTGGGATATTACCAGAAGAAGCGATGGATTTCAGTAAAAAAGCAGGCCAGAATCTTCTTAAAAACTTAATTGACTCTCATTCTGAGGGAATAAAAATTGAAGAATACTTGCCAATAGGTTCTCCTGTTGATGAAGTAGCAAGTGTAGCTAAAGATTTTGATGCAGATTTACTAGTAGTTGGAACTCACGCACGATCTGGACTTTCTAAATTTTTCTTAGGAAGTATTGAAGAACAAATTGTAAGTAGCGTTGATTGTGAAGTACTTGTAGTTAAACAACAAAAAAAGAAATAGCTTAATACTAACTATATTTTGCTTTCTTAGCGTTTTATTTCCTTTGCAAACTTTGTAATTATCGTCATTTCGACTGGAGCTTGCGGAATGGAGAAATCATTTTTGAAAATAGAAGATTTCTCCTTGCGTTGCGCTTGGTCGAGGATGACGTAACGATTGTTCAAAAACATTAGTGGAGAACCAAAATAATCTTAGACGATATTAGCTTTTACGTAAATCTAATAAATACCTAAGAACTTCTCCCGCAGCATTAAGACCAAATAGGGCTGGCATGTATGAAATTGTGCCATAAAAGGATCTTTTGTAATCGGCACCATCAGTAAGCTCTACACTTTCTTTGTTTGGCGATTCTGTAGAAAAAACGACTCTTATACCTTTGTCAATTCCTTGTGAACGCAATGTTTTTCTTATTCTTCTAGATAATGGATCATGATAAGTTTTAGAAATATCAGTGACAATTATTTTTGAAGGATCAGTTTTTCCACCTGCTCCCATTGCCGAAATTATTTTAACTCTTTTTCTCTTAGCTGCAATTATCAAATTTAACTTAGGAGTAATGCTATCAATGCAATCCATAATATAATCATACTCAGTTGTTACAACTTCAACTATTCTTTCTGGACTCAAAAATTCATTTAAAACAGTTAACTCCAACTCTGGATTTATATCTTTTAATCGCTCTGCCATTACATCAACTTTATGTTTGCCAAGAGTCGATTTCATAGCTGGTAATTGACGGTTTAT
>JADGDT010000225.1 GCA_016744755.1 Ichthyobacteriaceae bacterium
AAAGGTAAGTTTTTCGTGAACTTGAACTCTATAGGATTTAAAATGTGAATGTTACAAACTTAGATATCCTTTTTTTGAAAACTTTCGGACAGCTATGATTTAATTCACATTACCATTATTCTATTTGTTATTTTTATTAATAATTAAGAAATTCAATTAATATTACTTTATTATATTTGCACAACAGTCTATACTGTTAGAATGATTAACTAACATCTTATACCATAAATAATGGAATACAAAAGAATTCTTTTAAAACTTAGTGGCGAAGCTTTAATGGGGGAGCGTCAGTACGGAATAGATCCAAAACGTTTAGCTGAGTATGCCGAAGAGATAAAAGAAATTGTGGATATGGGCATAGAAGTGGCCATAGTAATAGGTGGTGGAAATATTTTCCGTGGAGTAGCCGGAGCTGCTGGTGGTATGGATAGAGTACAGGCAGACCATATGGGGATGTTGGCAACTGTAATAAATGGTTTGGCGTTGCAATCGGCATTAGAACAAGCCGGACTAGCTACAAGATTGCAATCGGCAATAGAAATGAATAAAATAGCTGAGCCTTTTATTAAGCGTAAAGCATTACGTCATTTAGAAAAAGGGAGAGTTGTAATTTTTGGAGCAGGTACAGGTAATCCATATTTCACTACAGATACAGGAGCTACATTAAGAGCTATAGAGATAAAAGCTGATGCTATACTTAAAGGTACTCGCGTTGATGGTATTTACACGGCCGATCCCGAGAAAGATCCTTCAGCTGTGAAATACGAAACTATTTCTTATGATGAAGTAATGAGTAAAGATTTAAAAGTAATGGATCTTACAGCATTTGCTTTAAGTAAAGAAAACAAATTGCCAATTGTTGTATTTAATATGAATAAAACAGGTAATCTTAAAAGTTTACTAAAAGGTAATAAGGTAGGTACTATTGTAAATTAGAAATTGAATTTTAAAAAAAAGTTAATAAATATTATTATGGAGGAAGAAGTTGCTTTTATAATTGAAACTGCAAAGGAAGAGATGCAAGATTCAATTGATCATATGAAAAAAGAATTTGTTAAAATCCGAGCAGGGAAAGCCACACCTACAATGCTAAATGGCGTTATTGTTGACTATTATGGTTCTATGACTCCTTTATCGCAAGTTTCAAATATCAATACTCCCGATGGTAGAACATTAAGCGTTCAGCCTTGGGAAAAAGGTATGATAGATCCTATTGAACGTGCTATTATTAACTCTAATTTAGGATTTGCTCCTATGAATAATGGTGAGTCAATAATCATAAGTATCCCCCCTTTAACCGAAGAACGTAGAAGAAATCTTGCTAAGACAGCAAAAGCAGAATCAGAAAAAGCCAAAGTTTCTATTAGAAGTCATAGAAAAGATGCCAACGACGAAATTAAAACATTAGAAAAAGATGGTTTATCGGAGGATGTGGCAAAAGATAACGAAGCTATTATTCAGGAATTGACTAACCAATTTAATAAAAAAATAGAAGAGTTGGAAAAGAAAAAAGAAGGAGAAATAATGACTGTTTAAGTTCTGAGTTAACTTATGTTTTTATATAAAAAATGCCTCAGATACCAATGTGTATTTGGGGTATTTTGTTGATAAATTATATAGTTGATTCTATCTGTATATAAGTTTAATAACTTATTTTTGCTAGATTTTGAATTTCAGAAATAATATGTGGAAAAATATAACTAGAATAATATTAAGAAATAGAGTAGCAATACTTATTGTAATAGCCTTAGTTGCTGCTTTTGCTGTGTTTCAGACAAGGAATATTAAGTATTCGTACGAGGAAGCTAACTTGTTGCCAGACGAAGATCCTATTTCCATAAACTACAGATCTTTTAAAGAAAAATTTGGAGAAGAAGCAACCATGATAATTATGGGGACTTCAGACACTTTGGTTTATACTCCTGAAATATTTCTGAATTGGAAAAAGTTGGGTGATGATATTTCTAAATTGAATTCCGAAGACTTAAAAGTATTTACTGTTAACAAAAAAGCTCCTCAAGTAATATTGCCTGAAGGTGAAAATTTGATTTCGGGAGTAGTTTCAGTTCCAAATTTAAAGGTTCTTAAAAAGAATAAAGAGTTTAAAAGGTTCGATTTATTACCTCTCGAAGATTCCATCCCTACTACTTCAGCAGATGTAAAAAAAGTAATTGATAAATTATATAAACTTCCTTTCTTTGATCAGATTTTATACAACAAAGAAACTGGATTGATAACTACATCAATAATTGTAAATCCAAAAATATTGAATAGTGAAACTAGGGTTGATCTAGTAAAAGCTATTCAGCATAAAATAGCTGATTTCGAAGAAGAAAACGGTATAGATGTACATGTTTCAGGTATGCCTTACATACGTACACTAAACTCGCAAACTATTATTAGCGAGGTGAGTAATTTTGTGTACTTAGCAATGTTTATTGCAGCCTTTATTTTTTTCTTGTTCTTTAGGTCTTATTCTGCAACATTAATTGCTGCTTCGGTTGTTACCATTGCTGTAATATTCTCTTTTGGTACAATTGGTTTAATGGGGTATGACATTACAATTCTTACAGGACTTATTCCTCCGTTAATTATTGTTAT
>JADGDT010000106.1:0-1895 GCA_016744755.1 Ichthyobacteriaceae bacterium
AGAAATTGTAGGTATAATTGAATACCCCAAACTACGTAGAACAAAATTTAAACTCAGCATTACAACCATTGGTATTGCAGTAAAACTAATAACTTTGAGATAGGTATTTGCTAAAGAAATTACCTCGGGAGTAATTTTACTAGATGTGCTAAGTGTAAAAATAGAAAGTATAGATTCACTAAAAAAATATAATAAAATATTAAGAAACAAACCCCCTAAAAAAGATAAAACTAGAATTGATATCTTTCCTTTATTTACTTTTTCTGTATCGCTATTGCCATTTGCAACAGATACATATACCATTCCTCCCAAACTCAACCACATTGCCATAGCCATAATCAGAAAAGAAATACCGTAGACTAAAGCTACTGCTTCTATATTTTCTACTCCTAAAACTGAAATAAAATATTTGTCTAAAACGCCATATAACCCTTCCGAAACCATTGAGATTATTCCCAATCCTCCTAGATAGAAAAGAATTTTACTTACAGGTGCATCAGATAAAAAATTGTTTTTAGACATATGAAATTATTGATTAACACAAATCTAAATAATTAAATTGGGTTGACGTTACAAAATAAAAAAACACCTAATCAAAAAACATGATTAGGTGTTACAATAAATAATGTTAAATATTATTCTCTAAAACTGAAACTCTAATTGCAAACGAGCAATATATGTATCATTATTTCCTTCAATCTGTCTATAGGTTACATCAGCTTGCAACTTAAAAGCATGTCCGATAACAAATTTATTCACCCCAACAGTATAATTAGTAATATCTCTACCAACATCAACACTTGTGGGGTTAGTAAAAGCATAACGTCCCACTATTTCCCAATTATTTTTAAACACATAACCTGATTGTATATTAGCTCCAAATCCTGTATAAAAAGAATTTACAACATCTCCTGATATAGGATCGTACAAAACAGTTTCGCCCTCTGTAACTTCTCTTGTACCCGCTTCTGCTAGTACTGAAAATCCATTATATTTAAATGTTAAATCTCCCCCATAATTAAGAAGATCGGCTTCTCTATCTAAAATAGGTAAACCTACTGTGCCTCTAGTCTTATTAGATCCCATATTATAGTTTCCATAAATTGCCACTGCTAGCTTTGGAGTTTCTTCTCTGTAAATATCTGACCCCTTATAGTCGTTTTTGCTTGTGAATTTACCAAATGGTTGTACCTCTAATTTACCTGTTAAACTAACTCCGCTCGACTTATTTAAATCTTTAATTCCATTACCCGATGTTATTGCATACATATCTTTTATATAAACATTACCCAAATAAAAGCTGTGATGTAATTGAAGCCCAATATCTCTATCTAAGTTATAACTAGCATTAAAAATTGATCTATCAACTGTTTGTAGATTTGCTGATGATGTAACACGTTCTCTGTTTCCTGGCAACTTTGCCTGTCCAAACCAGATATCAACATCTCCAGTTTTATATTTAATAACGGCATCTCTTACATAACCTTTTACCACATCGTACTCAATCTTATATCTAAGGTTTTTATTAAGGAAATAACCATCAAATTTAAGACGAGCTCTTTTTACATTAGCTTTGTTTACATAATAATCATCCTTAGGAATATTTTCGAAATCCCAACGAACTTGTACACGAGTTCTAAATTTCAGATAAAAAGAATCATCTTCTGTTTTAAACCTGATTCCTTTTCCTATTCCACCACCATCGTATGTAATTTGTCCAGAAATATTATTTGTGGTAAAAAGTACAATAACCACAAATAGACTTTTAATCAACTTCATCTTAAAAAAAAATTGGTTTAGTTTATTTGGTCGCAAATTTATAATTATGGATAAGTTAAGCTCATGTTAACATGTTAACATAACGTAATTAAATAGATGTTAAAACGTAAAGAGAA
>JADGDT010000106.1:1995-11183 GCA_016744755.1 Ichthyobacteriaceae bacterium
GTCAAAATTAATGCGTAAACAACAGCTATGGCTGATGCCTCTGTTGCTGTAAAAATACCTGAAACAATGCCTCCAATTATTATCACTAAAAGGGATAAACTTGGTAATGCATCGAAAGTAATTTTCATCGCTTCTTTAATTGTTACTGGTTCTAGCACAGGATAGTTATTCTTTTTTGCATAGTACGCTCCAACAGCCATAAGTGCTATCCCCAATAAAATACCAGGTACGTAACCCGCCATAAATAATGCTCCAATAGATACTCCGCCACTGGCAAGAGAATAAACAATTAATACATTACTAGGCGGAATTAACAACCCTGTAACTGATGATGTAATATTTACCGATGCACTAAGCTCTTCTTTGTAACCTTCTTTTTTCATCATAGGTCCCATAAAACCTCCTATGGCTGATGCTGATGCAATTGCAGATCCAGAAATAGATCCAAACAACATGTTTGCAAGTACGTTTACATAAAGTAATCCTCCTGGTAAACGACCAACAACAATCTTAGCAAATTCTATGAGTCGGAAAGCTATACCTCCTTTATTCATAATTTGCCCTGCAAGCACAAACATTGGTATTGCCAAAAGCGCAAAACTATCTAAACCAGTAGTCATACGCTGAGCAATTGTTGTAAACGCCGCAATTGGCTCAACAGTAGTAAGTAGTGTTAAGATTGCCGAAACACCAATACTGTAAGCAACAGGAACTCCTACCAAAAGAAGAACCAAAAAACTTACTATCAATACTATTATACTTAATACTTCCATTAGTTCAATTTATTTTTATCTGAAATAATCTGATTCAATGAATAAAAAACAATTATCAATCCACTAATAGGAACCACACTATAAACATATCCTAAAGGCACTTGTAATGCTGCTGATATTTGTCCTAAACTTAATGTTATGTAAACCAATCTACCTCCACCAATAATAAACACGGTTACTGCAAATAACAGTATCAGTACATTTGTGAAATATGCAATTGAGCCTAATTGATTTTTAAAATATTTTTGGATAAAGAAGTCTAAAGCTATATGCCCTTTCTGACCTGTTAAATAAGTTGCTCCAAGCATACCTACCCAAATAAGGAGGTATCTAGAAAGTTCATCGGTATATTCACTAGGCGAATTAAATACATATCTCGACAATACCTGCCAAACTATGGTTAGTACAATACTTGACATTAAAAAGACAACTACCTTTTCGAGTATAGAATCTACTATTAGTTTAATTTTATCCACCTTATTTAATATTTTTAATTTTATCTACTAGCACTTTTAATCTTTCATCTTTTGTAAGCTCTTTTATAAGAGGCTCTACAGATTTTACAAAAGGTGCTTTATTAGGATAAATTATTTCTACTCCTTGAGCTTTGGCATCATCTAAACATTGTTTTTCTGATTCTGCCCAAAGTTTACGTTGGTAAACCACAGATTCGTCAATAGCTTCTTGAAGCCATTTTTGTTCCTTTTCTGAAAGCTTGTTCCAGATATGAGTACTTATCAATAATACGTCGGGGATGGATGCATGCTCATCTAAAGTATAATATTTTGCTACTTCGTAGTGACGAGAAAAATAGTAACTAGGTGGGTTATTCTCAGCTCCATCAACAACTCCTTGTTGTACGGCTGTGTAAATTTCTCCTGATGCCATTGGGGTTGGCGAGCCACCCATTGCTTTAACCATTGCAATAGCAATAGGACTTTGCATTACTCGTATTTTCTGACCTTTTAAATCTTCGGGAGTACGTATAGCTTTTTCTGAAGTATAAAAGCTACGACTACCAGCATCGTAATAACACAAGCCCCTCAACCAATATTTTTCGGATTGTAATAATAGGTTTTTACCTATATCACTATCCTGTACCTTAAAAAAATGCTCTTTATCTCTAAAAATATAAGGAAAACTAAGTACTTGAAAATCGGGTGCAAAACTAGACATTACAGCAGCAGATACTTTGGTCATTCCCAAACTACCAATTTGCAATAGCTCTACACATTCTCTTTCCGATCCTAGCTGGTTGCTAGGATATATTTGTACTGTTAATTTTCCATTTGATTTTTCAGCTAATCTTTCGCTCATAAAAACCATAGCTCTATGTACGGGATGGTTGGTGTCCAATCCGTGGGCAAGCTTTATGTTGTTATGTTCTTTATCGCAAGACGAAAAAGTGATTACACTGAATAGTAATATTGATATTTTAAAGAATCTTATCATTATTTATTGATTGAGGTTCTGAGTTTTATGAAAAACTATTTCTAAGTATTAGAAGTGGTATTCTATTATATAAATAGCCTTTGTAAAAATATGATTAAAAATATTACTTCTGATATTTTTTAGCAAATCCTATTGAAGCTTCAGTAAGCTCGGTAATTTTTTCTAAATCGAAACTACCATCTGCTTTCTTTGCCATTAATTGAGATCCCATACCTACACAGTATGCTCCAGCTTGGAACCACTCTTTTAGGTTGTCTTCTGTAGGTTTTACACCTCCTGTAGGCATAATGTTTGTAAATTTCATTGGTCCTTTTACTGAACTGATAAAATCTGGTCCTCCAACTTGTGTTGCTGGAAAAATCTTTACTATTTCTGCTCCTAACTCTTCGGCAAAATTTATTTCCGATAAAGATCCGCATCCTGGCATCCACGATATTTTACGGCGGTTACAAACCTTAGCCATATTCTCGTTTAGTATTGGTGCTACTATGAAATTAGCTCCTAACTGTATGTACAAAGCTGTTGTAGCTTCCTCAACTATAGAACCTACTCCTAAAATCATTTCAGGTAATTCTTTTGTTGCGTACTTTACTAGTTCTGCAAATATCTCGTGAGCAAAATCGCCACGGTTTGTGAATTCAAATATTCTTGCTCCACCATCGTAACAAGCTTTTACTACTGTTTTTGCTATTTCTGCATCAGCGTGATAAAAAACTGGTACTATACCTGTTTCTTTTGCTTTCAATGCTACTTCTATTCTTGAAAATTGTGCCATTCTAATATTGTTTAATTGTTTAACTGATTTTTGTTTAATTGATTTCTGTTAATTCTAATTGCTGATTAGTTGCTTAAGTCTGTAGTTTCAATTCAACTCCTGATAGCTTATCAAGGGCGATAATTCATCAGTTCAACACCTCAACAATTAAACAGTTAAACATTTATCTAGCTACACGTCCTGATGCATCGCCACCCATAAGTTTCTCTACTTCGTCAACTGTAACTAAGTTAAAATCACCTTTAATTGTGTGCTTTAAACACGATGCTGCTACTGCAAAATCAAGTGCATTTTGGTTGTTATCTGGGTAAGTCAATAGGCCATAAATTAATCCTCCCATAAATGAATCTCCACCACCTACTCTATCAACTATGTGTGTGATATCGTATTTTTGTGATGATTCAAATAAAGTTTCTCCATCGTAAAGAACACCTTCCCAAGTATTGTGGTTTGCGTTTATTGATCCACGAAGTGTAGTAATTACCTTTTTTACTTTAGGATATAATTTCATTATTTGTTTTGATACCGATAAGTATGCTTTACCATCTACATGTCCTCCTGTAACATCAACACCTTCTGGCGAAATATGAAGAGACATTTCTGCATCTTCCTCGTTTCCAAGAACGATGTCAGTTAAAGCTACTAATTCTGGCATTACTTCGTGAGATTGTTTTCCCCATTTCCATAATTTTGCACGGTAGTTAAGATCACAAGATACTGTAACACCCATTTCTTTAGCTACTTCTAAAGCTTCTTTTAAAGCATCAGATGCTCCTTTTGATAATGCTGGCGTAATACCTGTCCAGTGAAACCAAGTAGCATCAGCAAAAACTTCTTTCCAATTTACCATGCCTGGAGTAATCTCGGCAATGGCAGAATTGGCTCTATCGTAAACAACTTTCGATCCACGAGAAACTGCACCTGTTTCTAAGAAATAAATACCTACTCTATCGCCACCTTCAACAATATTATTTACTCCAACATTGTATTTACGAAGTGTTTTTATAGCAGCATCGCCAATATCATTTTTTGGTAAACGTGTTACAAACTCTGCATTCATTCCGTAGTTTGCCAACGAAACTGCAACGTTAGATTCTCCTCCTCCATAAGTTGCATCGAACTCAGTTGCTTGGTGAAAACGTAAATATCCTGGTGTTGCTAAACGCAACATAATTTCTCCGAATGTTACTATTTTATTGCTCATAATTTTTATTTAGCTTTTAGCCATTGGCTATTAGCCTTTAGCATTAATTAATGTATTATTATTTTTTCGTGATGTCGTGATGTCGTGATGTTGGTAAACCAAAGCTATAATCAGTTAAACAATTACACAATTAAACAGTTCAACAATTAAACAGTTCAACAATTAAACAGTTCAACAATTACACAGTTCAACAACTCAACAGTTAAACGATTAAACAATTACTTAGTTATTACAATTGGTGAATCCAATTTACTTGCTTCTGCAACTAACATTTTTTCAAATCCTTTTGCTGTTTTGAAAGCATCATCTGTAAGCTCCCAACCCATTGCAAATTTGAATGTAAGGCTATTACCTCTTTTCATATCTGTATAAAATGTGTGAGATATTGGACTATTACCATCAATTGATCTACCACTTCCTTCGTTAGGAGCTTCAATCATTTTATTCAAATTATTTGTGTCTAAAATTAATGCTAATCCCATTAATCTTTTAAGTTCAGTTTGTGGTCCAAAAGTGTAAACAATGGTGTTTGTACCTTCTTCTATCTGTGCGTATTTTTTATCTTCTAAAGCTATATTTGTAATACCTGTAACTAACTGAATGCTGTCTGTATTATTACCTTCGATAACAACATCACTTTGATACCAATACTTACCTTTCCAAATTGTAATAGTTTGTTTAAGGTTGTATGATTCATCTCCTACAATCCATCCTTCGTAATTTAATTCTAATATAGAACGAACTGAACCTTCTGCTAAAATCTTGAAAGTAGCTTTTTTAGTATCTCCAAGTCTGACAAGCTCTCCATCTTTAATCATTGCTAAAGCACCGCCTCCAAGTGAGTTACCAACTTTAAGAACATCTACACCCCATGGTTGAAGTGCGTGATAAGAAGGTGTATTTGGTAAACCAATAGAATCCATTACCATTTCTGATGTTGTCTTACCCCAAATATCTTTTCCATTACGCTTGTCCCAATAAGTACGGTAACCAACTTTATCATTTTCCCAAGAAATACCTTCCATTTGATAAAGCACAGGAATTGATCCTGGTAAGTGATTGGTATCTCTTACATCCTCTTTCATATCATCGTAAACCCCATCGAAGTTTGCATCTTTTCCTAAACGAACATTAGTGTAATGTTTGAGCTTTGGTAATGCTTCTTCTGAAGTTTTTACAATAATTTGCTTCTTTTCGCCTGCCTTGAAATTACATTCTAAGCTATATTCTTTTACTCCATTTATTTCATCTAGCTGAAACGGTATTTTTTTACCATCAACAGTTTCAAAGTAAATATTTTTTGCATCTACTTTTGATAAAACTTCTTTTACAAAAGATTCTTTTAAAATTATAGGTTCATCAACTCTATCTACCGACAAATTGTTTTGTAGATAAATAGACTTGAGTTCTTCTTTATTTTCTGAAGAACAAGCTGATAATAAGACTATCAGACTAAATACAGATAAAAATGACTTGAAATTCATATTTGAAATATAAATATTTATAAAATATATAACTGACAGGTTAAGAGTAGAAACGAGGAAGTAAATACCCTAAACTGCCAGTTGTAAAATAACTTAATTAATCTTCTTCTGATGTTCTACCTACTGTAGCTAAAATACCTCCATCAACATAAATGATTTGTCCGTTAACAAAATCACTAGCTTTTGAAGCTAAGAATACAGCTGTTCCAGCTAAATCTTCTGGATCTCCCCAACGATTTGCAGGTGTTCTCTTTAAAATAAATTCGTTGAATGGATGACCATCTACACGAATTGGAGCTGTTTGAGATGTTGCAAAGTAACCTGGCCCAATACCGTTTGTTTGGATATTGTGCTTAGCCCACTCTGTAGCCATATTTTTTGTTAGCATTTTAAGACCTCCTTTAGCAGCAGCATAAGCCGATACAGAGTTTCTTCCTAACTCACTCATCATAGAGTTTATGTTGATGATTTTACCTTCTTTACGAGCAATCATTTTTCTGCCAACATATTTAGATACTATGAATGGGCCAACAAGATCAATATCAATAACAAGACGAAAATCTGCAGCTTCCATATCTTCCATAGGAATACGCTTGATAATACCTGCGTTGTTTATAAGAATATCAATAGGTCCAACTTCTTTCTCTATTTGTTCTATGCTTTTTTCAACTTCCTTATCGTCAGTTACGTCAAAAACGTAAGTACTAACTTTGTAACCATCAGCTTCGTACTCTGCTTTAGCTTTTGCAAGCATTTCTGGCTCGTTATTGTTTATGATTAATTCAGCACCCGCATCACCAAGACCTTTAGCCATAGCCATACCTAAACCGTGAACACCACCAGTAATAAGAGCTCTTTTACCTGTTAAATCAAATAAATTTTTCATACTTCTATTTTGCTTGAAGTCCGAAGTCCGAAGTTTGTAGTTTGGATATATTAACTAACACCAAACTACAAACATCAAACGTCAAACAATTATTTTAAATCTGTAATCTTGTGGATATCCATATCAGAATAATCTAAATTCTCACCTGCCATACCCCAAACAAAAATATAGTTTGATGTACCTGCTGCAGAGTGAATAGACCATTCAGGAGAAAGGATAGCTTGGTTGTTTTGTAACCACATGTGACGAGTTTCTTGTGGCTCACCCATAAAATGACAAACAGCTTGGTCTTGAGGAACCTCAAAATAGAAGTAAGCCTCCATACGACGACTGTGAGTGTGAGCTGGCATTGTGTTCCATACAGAACCTTCGTTAAGCTCAGTCATACCCATTTGTAGTTGACATGTTTCAACTAGCCCACTTAAAATCATTTGATTGATTTTTCTCTCATTTGAAGTTTTTAATGAACCTAACTCTATTTTTTTAGCATCTGCAAGAGAAACTTGTTTTGTAGGGTAAGTTGTATGTGCATTTGCTGAGTTGAAGTAAAATAAAGCTCCTTCCCCTTCGAAAAGAATTTCTTTAGCTCCTCTTCCAACATACAAAGCATCTTTATAACCTAACTCATAAGCTTTACCATCAACATAAACTGTTCCTTTGCTTCCAACGTTGATAATTCCTAATTCTCTTCTTTCTAAGAAATAATCGGCTTTTAATGGTTCAATAGTTTCAAGAAGAAGTTTTTCGCCAGCTTGAGGTTTTACTCCTCCAACAATATACCTATCAATCATTGAGTAAACCATGTTTACATTTCCTGCTTCGAAAAGGTTATCTAAAAGAAATTCTTTTCTGATACGTGTAGTATCGTAACTTTTGAAATCTTGCGGATGAGAATTATATCTCAATTCGTAATTAGTTGCCATATTTTTTATTTAATTTAAAATCAATTTACTTATACAATCGATTGGCAAGTTAGTGTAAAAAAAAAGATTTCCAAAATATATTTAAAAGTATTTATATTGAATATAAATACGTAATTACTTGTAGTTAAGTTAATTGTACAATAAACAAAAATTGCCCTTTTTTAAACATATCTAAAAACATGTTTATAAAAGGACAATCGGTTGTTTTGCTGTATAAAAATGATGCTTTATGCAATAACTTTTGAGGCTGTAGAGCCTCTAATTATTAACTCAGGCTGAATAACAACTGTCTTACTAGAAAGATCGCCACTATATTTATCTTTTATAAATTCAAATAACATTTCCGATGAAGTTTTACCAATCTCAAAAGGGTGTTGATCTACAGTAGTTAATCCTGGAGTAATAATAGCAGATGCAGGCTCGTTAGAAAAACCAGCAATTGCAATATCTTCGGGTACATTATACTCTGTACTTTCATTCAAGTATTTTATTATTGCTAAGGCTGTTACATCGTTAACACAAACAATTGCATCAGGTATATTATTTTTATCTTCCAAAATCTCTTTCATAGCTACTACTGCATTATCAGCATAAAGCTCTATGGATTTCACATAACTTTTTTCGTATTTAATACCATTATCGAACAATGCATTTTTATATCCTGTACAACGCTCTTTATACATTGTAGATTCAAGGTCACCTGCAAGATGAAATATTTTCTTTTTCCCCTGTTTAATTAAATGGTCTGTTATCATATAAGTAGCTTTCCTATCGGCCAAAACTACTTTAGACATATTAGAATTCTCGTAAAATCTATCAAATAACACTACAGGTATTTTGTTCTGCGAAAACTGGTTAAGATGCTCTCCATCTCTGGTGTCTTGTGTTGGGGATATTAACAAGCCATCAATCCTATTCATAAACAGTCCATCTAATATTTCTTTCTCTTTGGCAAAAGAATCGCGAGATTGAGAAATAATAACTCTATAACCTTCTTCTGAAGCTACCTGTTCTATACCATCAATAGCTTCAGAAAAGAAATGTCTTGATATAAATGGGACTACCACTCCTATTGTCATGGTTTTATTAGTTCTAAGGTTTGATGCTAAAAGGTTACGTTGGTAACCCATCTCTTTTGCTTTTGCTTTTACCTTCTCTTTTGTTTTTGCACCAACTCTAGGGCTATCGCTTAGTGCTCTAGAAACAGTTGAACTATCTATTCCTAAAACTTTAGCTAAATCGTGTATTGTTATGTTTTTTGTCAAAATAAGAAAGTTTTTTGTGGGTTAGTTAAAAACTCTTGCTAAATGAATGATCATTACGACAAAAGTATGTTTTTTTTATTTAATGTTATTCCATTTTATTAATGCTTCAATAAAGTAATAATCAGCATAATTAAGAGGGGTATCATTTTCGTTATTCTCGTGAATATTACCAACAGAATGCATTAAAATAAAACCTCCATTTTCTCCTTCTTTTGCTAAGTATCTTTCTGATGCTAATTCTCTGATTATATCTTCGGCATAAGTTAACAACTCTGCCTTCTTAGTTTTATCAAGCTCAAACTCTGCCAAATCAAATAATGCTGAAGCTGTTATTGCAGCCGAAGAAGCATCGCGAGGGACATTAGGTATTTGTACATCATCATAATCCCAATACGGAATTTTATCAGCAGGAATTTTATTTGTATT
>JADGDT010000009.1:0-15298 GCA_016744755.1 Ichthyobacteriaceae bacterium
CCACAGTGATGGTTTGTAAGAATTAAACCTTGATTGGAAATAACTTCTCCAGTACAAAAGCCTCCAAAGTTTACAATCGCATCTTTCAAACTTGCATTATTGATGCTGTAGATCTCTTCTGGCGTCAGCTTCAACCCCTCATTTTGCATATCAACATAGTTGAGTCGCTTAATAAACATTGGAAGCCACATTCCTTCGTCGGCTTTAACTCCTGCTGGAAGCAATATCCCAATTGCAATGATTAATCCTAGTATTTTTTTCATTTTGGTATATTTTTTAATATTGAATCTAAGTTCAAAATTAGTTTATTTTTTTGAGATAAATATCATTCAATTATCAGCCTACATTGACATTATATAACTAGCTGTAATCAAATATTTATTATTTTGGATTAAATGATAAGTTTAAATTTTGGATAGTAGTTTATGTTGATTAATTTCGCAGTTAATAAAATTTACTGTAAAACATGGAAGATCATAAACAAAACAATAATTCATCACAAAAATCAAATGAAGAAGAGATTGATTTAGGACAACTTTTTTCTTTAATAGGAAAAGGGTTTTCTAATTTTTTCAACTTCTTTGGAAGAACTTTGTCTGCTATTTTCAGTTGGATTATGTCTGTTTTATTATTTGTAAAGAAACACACTTTAAAACTAGCTATAGGAACAGTTTTAGGTGCTGTTGGAGGAGGTTTGTATCAAGCAAATTACAAGGTACCTACTTATGAATCGTCTATGACTGTTCAACCAAATTTTGGTTCTACAATACAGTTATACAAAAATATAGATTTATACCAGAATCTTGTAAGGCAAAAGGATGTAGAACGTTTAGCTACTAATCTTAACATCTCTATAGAAGAAGCTAAGACTATTTCAATGTTTGAAGTAGAACCGTATTCTAATGCAAATGAAACATTATTGGCTTTCAAGAGATTTACTACTGGCTTGGATAGTATTACACTTAGTAAAATTGATTTTGAAAGTTTTACAGATAGTCAACCTATAGAATCTTACAAATTCCACATTGTTAATGTTGTCTCTAAAGATAAATATATATTTGGAAAGTTGCGTAGCCCAATAATCTCTTCTATTGTTAGAAATGCATACTACGACCAGGTAAAATCAACATCTTACTTAAATTTATTATCTACCAAGAAAGCATTAGAAAGCTCAATGAATGAATTGGATAGTCTTAGAGGATTATACAAAGAAGTAATGATATCTGAAAGTAAAAAAACAACATCCGGCACCAATATATATATGTCTGCTACAGATGGAAACAATAAAGAAATTGTTGTTTTTGACAAGTATATGAGGATGAATGAAGAATTGATTTATGTAAATAAAAAATTAACAGAAGAAAATGACGTAATAAACGTTGTTTCGAGTTTTAACCCTGTTGGGATGAAACTTACTGGATTGAAAAGAAACTATATAATTTTAGGTGGTATTCTTGGTTTCATGATAGTCTTCCTTACATATGGAGTATTAATTTTGAATACTAAACTTATTGAGTACGAGGAAAAAATGAAGGCTTAGAAAGAGAGTCACATCCTTATTTTTTTTATTAAGTCGAAAGTATTAGAATTTATTTTTAATACTTTCGACTTTTTTATAACTAATATTTAATGATAGAAAACAGTCAACATCACTCTCTACTAGAAGTTCTCCAAAGTGTTCAACGTATGTTTGAACGATATTGGAAGAAACCTCTTTGGGTGAAGGCTGAAATGACAAAGCTTAATTTTTATCCACACAGTGGTCATGCTTACCCTCTACTTATGGAAAAGAAAGAAGGTAAGACTGTAGCTGAGATCCGATCTACAGTTTGGGCAACAGATTTAAGGCGGATCACTACAAAATTTGAAACCGTTACAAAAAAGGAATTTTCTGACGGTATTGAATTGTTACTTCTAGTAGAAGTTAACTACACACCCGCACATAGCATTTCGCTAAAAATAATTGATGTAGACCCAACTTACACATTGGGAGCTATGGAAAAGGAAAGGCAGATAACAATAAAAAAGCTTAAAATAGATAATTTATTTGACAAGAATAAAGGCATTAACTTTCCTGTTCTGCCTAAAAGAATAGCTGTAATATCAGTTGAAACCTCTAAAGGGTTTCATGATTTTGAAAATACTTTAACTAACAATTCAAAAGGGTACAAAATTGATTACGAGTTATTCCCAGCTCTTCTGCAAGGCAACAAAGCTATAGAATCTATCCGCAGACAATTAGACGCTGTAAGGCAACGTAAAAAAGAATTTGATGTAGTTGCTATTATTAGAGGAGGTGGTGGGGAAGTAGGACTTAACTGTTACGATAGTTTTAATTTATCTAGTGCAGTTGCTCAATTTCCCTTGCCTATTATTACAGGTATAGGACACGCTACAAACCTTACAGTTGTTGAAATGGTTTCATCTAAAAACTTAATTACTCCAACGGCTTTAGCTAATTTTATTCTAGAGAAGTTTGATACATTTAATAGCAGGTTAAAAACTTCAGAAAGTAATTTAGCTTTCTATTCTGAAAAAATAATAAAAGACAAACATATATCCCTGCAATCATTATCAGGAGTTTTCGAAACAGATGTTTTACTTCTACTTCAAAAAGAGAAACACCTTGTTGGTAATCTAGTAGATTATATAAAACTATCAAGTGATAATTTATTAAAAAAGCAAAACGAAGCAATCTCAAGTTTATCAATGAGTTTGAAATACCTCATTAGAGATAGAGTTCAAAAAAATAATTTCAAAATAGATAATTACTCTAAGTCTCTCAAAAACATAGTTGTTTCTAAATTAAAAAATCAGGAGCAAAATTTAAGTATATTTGAGAGTAAAGTTAACCTTTTGAACCCAGAGAATATACTAAAACGCGGTTACTCTATAACTAGAGTCAATGGCAAAGCAAAAGATATTTCGAGATTAAAAAAAGGTGATCTATTAGAAATTGAAACCTATATTTCAAAAATAAGAAGTACTGTAACAAAAATTGACAAAAAGTAAAGTTATGGCTGATAAAAAAATAAAATACGAAGATGCAATTTTGGAATTAGAAGAAATTGTAGACAAAATAGAAAATGCTGATATATCTGTTGACGAATTATCAGTAAAAGTAAAAAGAGCATCCGAATTAATAAAAGTGTGTAAAGGTATTCTATACAAAACAGATGCAGAAGTACAGAAAATTTTAGAAGGAATAGAAAAGTAATAGTTATGATTTTAGATAAAATTGAGAATACAAAACAATATCAAGGGCTAAGTTTAAGAATAAAAAAAGCACTTAGATACATATCTAAAACAGATTTCACTAAGTTAGAAAATGGAACTTACGATATTGTGAAAGATGAAATCTTTGCTATCGTTAGTCGTTTCGAAACTGTTGACGCAAAAGTAGAGAAGCCAGAAGTTCATCGTAAGTACATAGATATTCAGTATGTTTTCGAAGGAGAAGAAGTATTAGGACTCGCAATAAAACAATCACAAACAGTTTACCAAGAATACAATGTAGATGATGATTATGAACTTTACGATGCAGATCTAGAATATGTGAAATTTGGTAAAGGTATGTTTGCTATTTTCTTTCCAAATGATTTACATGCGCCTAGTGTACACATTAAAAAAGCTACTTCAGCCTCAAAAGTTGTTGTGAAAGTTTTAATATAAAACCCACGCCACAACCTGTAAAATAATCCAAATTTATATCTTATTCCAACAATCTCTTTTCTACAATATTAGAATGGCTCATTTGTATTTTAATTAAACTTCTAGAAAGCAAAATATTAGACCTTATTTCCCTGCTGAAAAAGCACCTATGTTCATAACAATCTACTAAATAAAAATTCCAAAATAACATATTCAAAAATCATCTTACAAGTTTCAAATAGAAAGTTTGAATAATTATGATAAATTATATTTTTGACTAGTAAAATCAGGTATTTATACAAAAAATGTAAGGATTTGTACTATTGCAAATTGTAATTATTGTCACATATAAATATTTATTTATGTAATTAATTCAACGTAATTCAAGCTAGACTGCTTTTAAAGTAGTTTGAATTGATAATACAAGAGACGTGATTATTCAGGTATATAAATTTTCAACCTTTTAATAAAACTAAGATTAATTATTAAATAGAAGTTATACACAAAAAAGTATCTACATATTTACATACATATGTATGACAAATAACATGTAGGTTAATTGATGTTGAATAGAAAAACTAGATAATTTTGTACTTGTAAACTATTAAACTAAAAACTATATATAACCATAATTATGTCTTCATTAAAAGAAGATGCATTGCAATATCATGCATCAGGACGAAAGGGTAAGATTCAAGTAGTTCCAACAAAACCACACCGTACACAAAGAGATTTATCATTAGCATATAGCCCAGGTGTTGCTGAGCCTTGTTTAGAAATACATAAAGATCCAGAAGATGCTTATAAATATACGGCAAAAGGAAATTTAGTTGGCGTTATATCTAATGGTACAGCCGTTTTAGGATTAGGAGATATTGGCGCTGTTGCGGGTAAACCTGTGATGGAAGGAAAAGGATTATTGTTTAAAATATTTGCTGATATTGATGTTTTTGATATAGAAGTAGATCAAACTAATATTGATGATTTCATAAAAACTGTTAAAGCTATTTCCCCAACATTTGGAGGGATTAACTTAGAGGATATTAAAGCTCCTGAATGTTTCGAAATAGAAAACAGGCTAAAAGCAGAATTAGATATTCCGGTAATGCACGACGATCAACATGGTACTGCTATTATTTCGGGAGCTGGTTTATTAAATGCTTTAGAAATTATTGACAAAGATATTAAAGACATTAAACTATTTGTTAGTGGTGCAGGTGCTGCTGCTTGTGCCTGTACTAGAATGTACATTCAACTTGGAGTAAATCCTGATAACATTGTTATGACTGACGTTAATGGTGTTCTAACAAAAGATAGAACAGATTTAAGTGTTGTAAATAAAGAGTTTGCGATTGATAACGGTATTACAACTATGGATGAAGGAATTAAGAATGCAGATGTATTCTTAGGCCTTTCTGCTGCAGGTGTATTAAAACCACACATGCTTAAAACAATGGCTAAAGATCCTATTGTTTTTGCAATGGCAAACCCTACACCAGAGATATCTTACGAAGAAGCAGTTGCAACCCGTAAAGATATAATTATGGCTACAGGTCGTTCTGATTATCCTAATCAGATTAATAATGTACTTGGATTCCCTTATATCTTCAGAGGAGCTTTAGATGTTAGAGCAACTGCAATTAATGAAGAAATGAAAATGGCTGCTGTTTATGCGATTGCAGAATTAGCAAAAGAGCCAGTTCCTGATATGGTTAAGAAGGCATACAACAAGGAAAATATGTCTTATGGTAAAGAATATGTTGTTCCTACTCCATTAGATCCTCGCTTAATAGAACGTGTTCCTGCTGCAATTGCAAAAGCTGCTATGAAAACAGGTGTCGCTAGAAAGCAAATAACCGATTGGGAAGCGTATAAAGAAGAACTACTAGAGCGTATGGGTACTGATCATGCAATAATGCGTGGTCTTACAGCTAAAGCAAAATCAAATCCTAAACGTGTAGTATTTAGTGATGCACTTAATGTAAATGTACTTCAAGCAGCAAGAATTGTTAAAGATGAAGGCATTGCAATTCCTATACTCGTAGGAGTAACAAGAAAAATTAATGATTTAGCAATAGAAAATAATATTGATATTTCTGACTTTAAAATTATTGACAATACAGATGATTGTGATGATGTTAAAGCACAAAAAGCTAAATATGCTCAATTAGTTTTCAAAAAACGAGAGAGAGATGGCGTTTCAATGATAGGTGCAGACAGGTTAATGGACGATAAAAATTATTTTGGTGCAGCAATGGTAGAGTCAGGAGATGTTGATGCTATGATATCTGGAGTTAATTCGCCATATGCTGATGTTATTCGTCCAGCTTTGCAAATTGTAGGCAAGCGAGATGATGTTAATAAAATCGCAGGAATGTACATGCTTAGAACAAAAAAAGGTCCTTATTTCTTTGCTGATACAAGTATAAACAAACAACCTACAGCAGAAGAACTAGTTGACATTTCATTATTAACTAAAGAGAAAGTAGAAGAATTTGGTGTAAAACCTGTTATGGCTATGCTATCTTGTTCTAATTTTGGTTCTGTTTCAGGTGGTCTTTCAAGTAAAGCAAGAAAAGCTGTTTCAATACTTCACAAACAATATCCTGAAGTTGTAATAGACGGAGAAATGCAAGCTAATTTTGCATTGAACAAAGAATTGAGAATGGATAGATTTCCTTTTTCTAAATTAGACGATAAAGATGTAAACACCTTAATTTTTCCTGATTTAGCTTCAGGTAATATTACATACAAAACAATGCAAGAAATTGGTTCAACTGAAGCAATAGGTCCAATAGTAATGGGATTAAAAAAACCAGTACATGTTTTACAATTATCAAGTTCCGTTAGAGAAATAGTAGATATGACTACCATGGCTGTTGTTGATGCACAAACGATTGAGAACTAAATGACTTAGGTATTCAGTAATATTTTCAAAATAATATACTATCTAGATAATTAAAATAATTTAGATGTTCCTTTTTGAATTTAATCTCTAGTTATTTTTTAGTTTTGTTAAAACTAAATTACGTAAACCATTTAACAAGTAGAAGTTCCATAAAACACAAATATTTATTATGGCAAATCTACTTGTTTAATGAAAGTAACATACAAACCAAAGAAACTAATAAACTATATATAACAATAATTATGGCTTCATTAAGAGAAGATGCGTTGGAATATCACTCATCAGGACGAAAGGGTAAGATCCAAGTAGTACCAACTAAAAGACACAGTACACAACGAGATTTAGCACTAGCTTACTCTCCTGGTGTGGCTGAGCCATGTTTAGAAATTGAAAAGAATCCAGAAATGGCTAATGAGTACACTGCTAAAGGAAACTTAGTAGCTGTAATCTCTAATGGAACAGCTGTTTTAGGACTTGGAGACATTGGTGCTCTGGCCGGAAAACCTGTGATGGAAGGTAAAGGATTGTTATTTAAAATTTTTGCTGATATTGATGTTTTCGACATAGAAGTAGATACTCATGATGTTGATGCATTTATTGAAACAGTAAAGAATATCGCCCCAACATTTGGAGGAATTAACCTTGAAGATATCAAAGCTCCTGAGGCTTTTGAGATTGAAAGAAGATTGAAAGAGGAATTAGACATTCCTGTTATGCACGATGACCAGCATGGTACTGCAATTATTTCTGCAGCAGCATTAATTAATGCTTGTGAGGTTGTTAACAAGAAAATTGAAGATGTTAAAATCTTAATAAGTGGAGCTGGAGCTGCTGCAATTTCTTGTACTCGTTTGTACAAATCTGTAGGAGCAAAAGCAGAAAACATTGTTATGACTGATAGTAAAGGTATCATTCGTAAAGATAGAGGGAACCTAAGTGTGCAAAAAGCAGAA
This sequence comes from Ichthyobacteriaceae bacterium, assembly GCA_016744755.1. Classification (GTDB taxonomy): domain Bacteria; phylum Bacteroidota; class Bacteroidia; order Flavobacteriales; family JADGDT01; genus JADGDT01. The sequence continues at coordinate 7,513 of JADGDT010000009.1, forward strand.
TTCGCAACTGACAGAGATATTCATACTCTAGCAGAAGGATTAGTTGATGCTGATGTATTTATAGGTCTGTCTCAAGGAAATATTGTTACCCCAGAAATGCTTTTAACTATGGCCAAAGAGCCTATAGTTTTTGCTATGGCAAATCCTACGCCTGAGATAGATTACAACCTTGCAGTTGCTACTCGTCCTGATATTATAATGGGTACAGGGCGTTCTGATACTCCAAACCAAGTTAATAACGTACTTGGATTTCCTTTCATATTTCGAGGTGCACTTGACTGTGGAGCTAAGAAAATTAACGAAGAAATGAAACTTGCCGCTGTTTATGCACTTGCCAATCTTGCAAAAGAACCTGTTCCTGAACAAGTAGCAGAAGCATATAACGAGAAGAGTATTACTTTTGGAAAAGAATATATTATTCCAAAACCTTTCGATCAAAGATTAATCACTGCCGTGCCACCTGCAATTGCTAAAGCTGCGATGGATTCTGGTGTTGCTACTAAACCAATTTTAGATTGGGATAAGTACGAAGAAGAGTTGATGGAAAGAATGGGTTGGGAACATAAAATAATCCGTAAGATTAATAATTCAGCACGTCAGAATCCTAAAAAAGTAGTTTTTGCAGAAGGTGATCAAATTAATATTATCAAAGCTGCTCAAATAGCTACAGAAGATGGTATAATTTCTCCAATACTTTTAGGAGATAGAATTAAGATCACCAATATTATTGATGCTCTTAAATTAGATTTCAAACCACAAATAATGAACCCTAAGGAATGTAGCCATGACGAAAAAATGGAAGCATTTGCATTAGATCTTTTTGAAAGTAGAAAACGCAAAGGTGTTACACTTGACGAAGCAAAAAGACTTGTAAGAGGTAGAGACTACTTCTCTGCTCTTATGGTTAAAAATGGTGATGCTGATGCAATGATTTCTGGCTACTCTAGAAGTTATCCAAGTGTTCTTCGCCCCGTACTGCATACTATTGGTGCAGAAGAAGGCATAGAAAAAGTAGCTGCTTGTAACTTTCTTTTAACTAAGAAAGGACCATTATTTTTCTCTGACACAGCTATTAATACTGTTCCAAATGAGAAAGACATTGCTTTAATTGGAAAACTTACTGCTAGATTGGCTAAGAACTTTGGTTTCGTACCACGTATGGCTTTATTATCGCACTCAAACTTTGGATCGGCACAAGCAGATTCTTCAACACGTATGTCTGAAGCACTTAAATTGATAAAGCAAGAAAACCCAGACTTAATAGTAGATGGAGAGGTACAATCAGATTTTGCTATAAATAAAGTGATGATGAAAGAGCGTTTCCCTTTCTCTGAATTAGCAAATGAAGGTGCAAACATCTTAATTTTCCCTAACCTTGACTCTGCAAATATTTCTTATAAATTATTGAAAGAAGTAGATACGAGTATAGTTAATGTTGGACCAATTATGATGGGACTTAAAAAACCTGTTCATATTCTTCAACTTCACTCTAGTGTAGAAGAAATTGTAAACATGATAAGTATTGCTGTTGTTGATGCTCAAATGAGGAAAAAAAATAGTTAAAATCATAAGATAACTGGCTCCAAGTACGATTTTGCTTGGAGCTTTTTTTATTTGTTAACTTTCATAACTTCGCAGCGCAAAAAATAATCATTTATGAAATCTAAAATACCTATTCTTCTTAAAAAAGCTCCATTTATTGCCGCAATGGCGATAGTTTTGATCTTTACCAATATTCTTGTTTTTGGTGCTGATGAAAACCCTGTTAATGAAAATATCAGTTTTGAACTTACTGATATGAACGGAACAATTTGGAAGAGTGAAGATTTGAAAGGAAGTGTTGTAGTTTTTAATTTTTGGTTCTCAGCTTGCCCCCCATGCAAAAAAGAAATTCCTGAATTAAACAAACTTGTAGATGAATACAAAAACAAAAACATTATATTTATTGGTGTTTCTTTAGATAACGAGGATAGAGTCGAAGATTTTACCTACATGCATACATTCAACTATAAACTAATTCCTAATGGAGGTGGATTTATAGATGAAAACCATGTTTCGTCTTTTCCGACTCAGTTTATTGTAAACCAAGAAGGAATGCTTGTAAAACGAATAGTTGGAGGCGTTACCTACGAAGAAATGAAAACTGAAATAGAGAAAATACTTAATTAATTTTTCTTTCCAATAAATCTAATCACTGAACTATCTCCATTGTGGTGATTCCCTTCGTTGATACTTTCTATTGTTTCTGTTAGTTCAATAGTTTCTAAATCTAAAAAATCTTCGCTAATAATATCTTTAGTAAAAAGTAATTCTAAATTCTTAGGACCATTATTATTGGACATTGTAAGATTGTTTTTGCTGAAACCTTCCAATATTAGAATACCATCCTTCTTTAGTAATTTAGAAAATGCTCGATGAAAATCTTGCCTGATACTAGGCCCAAAATGTGCAAAAATTAAAACTATGGCATCGAAAGAGTTTTCCTTTAAATTGAGTCCTTCAAATTCTCCTGTCAGATAATTTATTTTAACATTGTTTTCTGAAGCTAATTTACGAGCTTTCTTTTGTCCCTCTACACTTAAATCAAACGCAGTAACATTTAACCCTTTAGCAGCAGCAAAAACTGCATTTCTACCTTCGCCTTCGGCAGGAAAAAGTATATCTCCTTTTATTCCAAGTTGTTTTAACGATTGCTCATAGAATCTATTTGGCTCTACTCCGTAAACGTACTCTTCTGATTTAAACCTCTCGTCCCAAAAATAATTCATATCTAATTGTTTAATTCAAATGCAATTTAACACGTAATTTTTAAAGAGATAATATACTGTAATTGATAATAGCTATGGTGGTATTAGAATAAATTTGCATGAGGGATGGAGGCGACATCCTTTTTTAAACGGTTCCTGAGCGTAGTAGATGGATGAGTATAAAAAAGATATAGCCGAGAGCCTGACCTGTAGTTTTTCACGAAGGGGCATGCCCAAAAAAAATCACCCTTTCACAAAATACAAAAGGGTGATTCAGTAAGAATATATTAAAACAATCTACTTAACAATTGTCATTTCGTCAATTAGGTTTGTAGCTCCTGCATACTTATCGATAATAAAAAGTATGTACCTAACATCTACAGAAATTGTGCGTTGTAATTCCTTAGAAAATTCAATATCGCCACTCATAGCTTCCCAATTGCCATCGAAAGCAGCGCCAATAAGTTCTCCTTTACCATTTATTACTGGCGAACCTGAGTTACCTCCTGTAATATCGTTATTTGTTAGAAACCCTACTGACATAGTTCCATCGGCATTTGCATACTGCCCGTAATCTTTGCTTTCGTACAACTCTTTTAGTTTTGGAGCGACTACAAACTCAGGATTTGTAGGGTCTTCTTTCTGCATTACACCTTTAAGCGTAGTGTAGAATTTGAACTCAACACCGTCTTTTGGCTCGTAGCTCATCACTTGTCCGTATGTTAATCGCATAGTTGAATTTGCATCAGGATAATAACTCTTGTCAGGGTTTGACTCCCTAAGAGCTTTTACAAATAATTTCTTAGCCCCATCTAACTCATCCTTTAAAGCTACTTTTTCAGGATTAGAATACATATCAGCAAAATACTTAGCTATAAAAGAGTAATAGGTTTTCACTCCTACATCGTTTTTCAAAGTATCTGCTGTTGACTCATCTTTCAAGTTAGCTAGTACACTTTTAAGCTTTTCGCTATTTGTAATTATAGAAGTTTCGAATATTGCTTTAGATAAAGCATCGAAATCGTTGTTGTACTCTTTTACAACAGCAACAAATTCTTCTGGTTGCTGTTCTATAGGAGCATTTTTATAATAAAAAGCCCACATTTTTGATGTAAGTTCTTGCTCTAAAGGGAGAGATATTCCATGGAAAAATTCATCGACATAAGCATTAGTCTCTTCTAAAGCTTTTTTTGAAGTTTCTTCATCCTCAGCTTTAATTATGGCATCCATTTTTTGAGAAAGTCTGAAATTGAATATTCCAAAATTAGACCCCATCAAGCCTGCTTCCATCAGATACTGATCGCCTGCAATAGTTGAGTTAGTAGTTTCGTAATACTTTTTATAAATATCGAAAATATTGCCGTATTCTTTCTTTCTTTCAGGATTCTCTGCAATCCATTTTCCAAGATCAGACTCTATTTTTTCTTTTTTAGCAACTGTTTTATTTTTGGTAAGAGCCTTAATCATTCCATCTCTATTTTTCCAATAGTTGGCAGTTTGAGCATATCGTGGAGAGTAGTCAATACGTACTGTAGCATCGGCATCCATGTATTTTTTCATAACCTTAAGCTTCAAATCGCGCGAAGCCACAAAAGCAGGATACTCTACACCTATTTTCTGCTGTACTCCCCAAGACGACAAGTATCTATCCGTACTACCAGGATATCCCATTATCATTGCAAAATCTCCATCTTCCACTCCTTTTATACTTACAGGCAAATGGTAATCTGCTTTGTAAGGAACATTACCTTCAGAATAAGTTGCAGGCTGATTTTCCTTGTTTGCATAAATACGGAACATTGAGAAATCGCCAGTGTGACGAGGCCACATCCAGTTATCTGTATCTCCACCGTACTTCCCAATAGATGAAGGTGGTGCTCCAACTAAACGTATATCAGTATAAATTTTATAAACAAAAAGATAAAATTCATTTCCATTGAAAAAAGAAGAGACTCTAGCTTTATACTTTCCTTCTTCAGAGGCTTCTGCTGAAATTTGACCTGTGATAGTTTGTATTGCTTGCTTGCGTTCAGCAGCTGTCATTTCAGGATTAATAGCTTCATTAACTTTATCGGTAACATCGGCCATGTGATCTAAAAATGAAACAGTCATTCCGTCGTTAGCCAATTCTTCCGATTTATTGTAAGCCCAAAATCCATCAGTTAAATAATCGTGCTCTTTTGTAGAGTGATTTGCAATTGCCGAATATCCACAGTGGTGGTTTGTAAGCAATAACCCCTGACTAGAAATAACCTCAGCAGTACATCCTCCATCGAAATGGACTATTGCATCTTTAAGACTCGCATTGTTAATGCTGTAAATTTCTTCCGCCGTAAGCTGAAGTCCTTCTTTTTGCATATCAACGTAGTTTAAACGTTTAATAAACATTGGAAGCCACATTCCCTCATCGGCTTTTACTACTTCAAATATCCCTGAAAACATCAGTATCAAGGATGCTAATATTACTTTTTTCATTTTATATTATTTTTAGTCTTAGACATTTAGCCATCGGTAAATTATGTATTTTATGATAAAAATATTTACAAATAAAATAATTTCAAATTATTAAAACATGGTATTTGGAGAGATTAACAAAAGTTTAGGATGATTAACATTGTTGTATTTATAATATGAACAAAAAAAACACCACAAAAACAATTTAGTTTATGGTGCTTATATCTCTTATTTATCGATTATCCATAGAAACAAATATATGAACTTACTTTATCTGTTTTCATTTTAAAATTCTTGTGATCAACAACTTCAAATTCTTTACCTTCTCTTATTAGTCTCCAATGATGCTCATCTTCCTCCCAAAATTCAATTTCGCCAGAAGTAACTATATACCTCTCTTTTGTAATTGCTCCAAATTCAAATTCACCTTGAGACACAATCCCTATTGAAAATGCTACATCCTCATCATCGTTAGTTAATGACATTACTTTACTATCGTGGTATTCTCTAATTTTATACATAATAATTAAATTAAGAAGTTGGTAAATCTAAAATTACGAGAACTATCTATAAAAAACAATGATACAAAACACAATGACAATAACTGATTTACAGATATTTAAGAAGGTATTATAATCTAAAAAAGGATGAAAATGTAATAAGATATTTTTATAGCACATTAAAAATATGTATATTTGTCGTGTACCAATCAGCATTTATACTAAATGAGTAAAACTTATAAAAATAAAGAGTCAAAAAAAGAAATTATTTCCGAGTCTACGGTAAGCTATGGCATTGAGTCTACTACCAATTGGGGCATAATAAATATTTTAGATACAGTATTTGATGCTTCATACTTCAATAACCTTTGGCAAAAAGTAAGTAATCTCGGTTTTAATAAAACTCAATATTCCGAAATATTAAATATCAATCCTCGTACTTTAGATAGGAATCTAAAAAACAAATACACCTTAGATATTGATAAATCAGAGAAAGCACTAAGGTTGGATTACCTAATTAATCATGGTATTGATACTTTTGGTAGCAATAAACAATTTTCGCTATGGATAAATGAGTATAGCATTGCTTTAGGGAAGAAACCGAAAGAATTATTTAATACCATTACGGGAATAGAAATTGTTGATGAGGAACTCACAAGAATAGAATATGGAGTTTTCGCATAGTGTTTTCAGAATAACAAAAGATAAATATGCAAATGATCTAAGCGGTTTAGGAGCTTTTAAAGTTGGAGGCAGATGGAATAGCAAAGGTGGTTTTATGCTTTATACAGCTTCTACTATTTCATTGGCAGTACTTGAAAACTTGGTGCATTTCAATTTACATTACCTCCCTAAAGATATGGTCATTGTAAAAGTATCTATTCCATCAAATTCATTTAAGCTACTAGAGGTTGGCAAATTAAATGAAAAATGGAAATCTTCACCTTTTAATAAATACTCACAAACAATTGGAGATGATTGGCTAAAAAAACAAGATAGCCTTGTTCTTGTAGTACCAAGTGCGGTAAATATTTATGAATACAATTATCTTATAAATCCACATCATCCTGAATTTAAAAATGTGAAAATTGAAGAGATAATACCATTTGAATTTGACACTCGATTAATCTAGATACAATTGTATATTTACATATTAATAATTACGTCATTTAGCCTTCGACATAGAAAAGAACATAATCATGAAAGGAATAATTCTAGCAGGTGGATCAGGAACTAGGCTTCACCCGCTAACTTTAGCAGTAAGTAAGCAACTAATGCCAATTTACGACAAGCCGATGATATACTACCCATTGGCAACTTTAATGAAAGCAGGGATTAAAGAAATATTAATTATTTCTACACCCCACGATATGCCTCTGTTCCAAAAACTTTTGGGGGATGGCAAAAGCCTTGGATGTAGTTTTAGCTACAAAATTCAGGAAGTACCAAACGGGCTTGCACAGGCTTTTGTAATTGGTGAAGAGTTTATTGGAAATGATCCCGTGGCTCTAATTCTTGGAGATAATATTTTTTATGGATCGACTATGGCCGATTTGTTGAAAGACAATACAAATCCTGATGGCGGAGTAGTATTTGCCTATCACGTTTCAGATCCTGAAAGATATGGTGTTGTTGAGTTCGACGAGAATAAAAAAGCTCTATCAATTGAAGAGAAGCCAGAGAATCCTAAATCTAACTTTGCTGTACCTGGTTTGTATTTTTACGACAATAATGTGGTTCAAATAGCTAAAGATTTAGAACCTTCTCCTCGTGGCGAATACGAAATCACGGATGTAAACAAGGTATACTTAAAAAGAAATAAGTTGAAAGTTGGAATACTTGATAGAGGTACAGCTTGGCTAGATACAGGCACTTTTTCTTCGCTAATGCAAGCAGGGCAATTTGTGGAAGTTATTGAAGAACGTCAAGGACTTAAAATAGGTTGTATAGAAGAGATAGCATACGATCAAGGCTTTATAGATGCAAAGCAACTAGAGAAACTAGCAAAACCACTTGTTAAAAGTGGGTATGGTAATTATTTGCTTTCATTAATTTCTATATAAAACAATACACAAATTTAAAGTC
>JADGDT010000009.1:15398-36275 GCA_016744755.1 Ichthyobacteriaceae bacterium
CTTCAACCAAAGCGTCACTCATTGGAGTTTCTTAGAGAAATTGCTCACTTACGTCCACGTACCAACTTATTTGGAGCAGTAATGAGAGTTAGACATACATTAGCTTATGCAGTGCATAATTTCTTTAACGAAAAAGGATTCTTCTATTACAATGCACCAATAATTACAGGGTCTGATGCCGAAGGTGCTGGAGAGATGTTTCAGGTAACAAACCTAAAACTAAACGATATTCCTAAAACAGAAGAAGGCAAAGTAGATTTCTCTGAAGATTTCTTCGGAAAAGCAACTAACCTTACTGTATCTGGACAATTAGAAGCTGAAACTGCTGCAATGGCTCTTGGCCAAGTTTATACTTTCGGACCAACTTTCCGTGCAGAGAATTCTAATACTACACGTCATCTGTCAGAGTTTTGGATGATAGAGCCAGAAATGGCATTTGTAGAATTGGATGAAAACATGGACTTAGCTGAAGAGTTTATCAAATATATCATCAAATATACCCTAGAGCACCGTAAGGATGATTTAGAATTTCTTGATCAACGTTTGGCACAGGAAGACAAATCTAAGCCTGCTAAAGACAGACAGGAAATGGGCCTGATAGAAAAACTTAATTTTGTATTAGACAACAACTTCAAACGTGTTAGTTACACTGAAGCAATTGAAATTCTTAAAAATAGTAAGCCTAATAAAAAAGGTAAGTTTAAATACAAAATTGATGAATGGGGAGCTGATTTACAATCGGAACACGAAAGATTTTTGGTGGAGAAACATTTCAAACAACCAGTAATATTGTTTGATTACCCTGCAAAGATTAAAGCTTTCTACATGCGTTTGAACGATGATGGAAAAACTGTTAGAGCTATGGACATCCTTTTCCCAGGTATTGGGGAAATTGTTGGAGGATCTCAGAGAGAAGAGCGCCTAGATGTTCTAATGTCTAAAGTTAAAGAATTAGGAATTGATGAAAAAGAACTTTGGTGGTATATTGACACTCGCAAATATGGTACTGCACCACACTCAGGTTTCGGTTTAGGTTTCGAAAGAATTATACAATTTGTTTCTGGAATGAGTAACATACGCGATGTAATTCCTTTCCCTAGAACCCCTCAAAATGCTGATTTTTAGATAAAAAATAGTTTATGATTTTAAAGACCAATGTTAGCGCATTGGTTTTTTTATGTTTAATATTGAATAATAAACCTTTTGTAGTATTTTTGATTTCACAATAATTAATTTATGTTCAAGCAAACCTTAAGTCAGAAACTATCTCAGAAATTATCTCCTCAACAAATACAGTTGATGAAGCTTATTCAGTTGCCTACAATAGCGTTTGAACAACGTGTTTTAGATGAAATTGATGAAAATCCTGCTTTGGATAACGATGTAAAACAGGAAGATACTGCTAGTGACAATGACTTAGATGATGACTCTAAATCCATTGAAGTTGATGACATAAATATCGATGAATATTTAAGTGATGACGAAACTCCATACTACAAACTACATTCAAATAACTATAGCAAGGATGATGAGGAAACAAGTGTTCCTTACGCAAGCGGAAAATCGCTCGGGGAGTATTTGCTAGAACAGGTAAGTACATACAACCTAAGTGATGATGAGCATGTTATTGCTGAATTTCTTATTGGGAACATTGATGATGCTGGCTATATCCGTAGAGATTTACTTTCTATTTCCGATGATTTAGCTTTTTCACAAGAAATTTACACAGATGAAATTGAGCTAGGTAAAATTCTCAATGTTATTCATAAGTTAGATCCAGTAGGAATTGGAGCTAGAGACTTACAAGAATGTTTGAGCCTACAACTAGGAGCAAAAAAAAACACATTCGAGATAAAGCTAGCAAAAGAAATTATAGATGATTACTTCGAGGAGTTTACTAAAAAACATTTCTACAAGATTATTGAACAATTAGAGGTTGATGCTGAATCAGTAAAATTAGCTTATGAAGAAATTGCGAAATTAAATCCTAAACCAGGTAGTGCTTATTCTTCTTCAGAAAAAACCATAGAGCATATTATTCCAGATTTCACCATTAAAATTGAGAATGGATATTTAGAACTGAGCTTGAATAATAGAAATGCTCCAGAGTTAAATGTTTCAAATTCTTATATTGATCTATTTAAAACTTACAAGGAGAGTGAGGGGAAAAATAAAGAGATAAAAAAAGCCGTAACCTTCGTTAAACAAAAACTAGATTCGGCAAAATGGTTTATCGAAGCTATAAAACAGCGTCAAGAAACTTTGATAAACACAATGAGAGCCATAATGGAAATCCAACATAATTACTTCCTTTCTGGCGATGAACATGATCTAAAACCAATGATATTGAAAGATGTTGCCGATATGGTTCACCTTGATATATCAACTATCTCGAGAGTCGTAAACAGTAAATATGTGAGTACTCCTTATGGAACTTCGTTACTGAAAGAATTTTTCACTGAAGCAATGAAAAACGATGAAGGTGTCGACGTTTCTACACGAGAAATTAAAAATGTGTTATCGACAATTATTGATGATGAAGATAAATTAAAACCATTAACTGATGCAATTTTAGTAGATAAACTGAAGGATAAAGGATATAAAATAGCTAGGAGAACAGTTGCAAAATACAGAGAGCAATTAGGGTACCCCGTTGCTAGAATGAGAAAAGAAATAGAATAATAAATTGATGATGAAAAAAGACATATTCAAAATACTATCTTACGTTTTGCACCCTATATTTATTCCACTATACACTACTATTCTTTATATAAATATATTCAAGCAAGTATTGTCATCCGAATTATCAAAATATTTACTGTCATTGATAATTATTGGAACTTTAGTCCTACCTCTTTTAACCATATTCCTATTAATAAAAACTAAACTAATAAACTCAATTTTTTTAGAAACACAGAAAGAAAGAATTACCCCTCTACTACTAACAGGATTATACATTTACATTACAGCCCGTTTGCTGATGACAGGAAACTTGAACAGTCCTTTAAATAGTTATCTAATAGGTATAGTAGTAACTCTTTCGTGGGTACTTATATTTTCTAGGAGAATGAAAGTAAGTCTTCATACTGCAGCAATATCTTCTGCATTAGGATTTTTGATATACTTATCAAATATATTCTTAATTGATCTGCATCCTCTGATCATCATTATAATAATCATTTTAGGTATTGTTTCTACTTCTAGAATTAAACTAGAAGCGCATACTCATAAAGAAATAGCGATAGGTATATTGTTTGGGATAGTACCCCAATTAGGATTTGTGTACCTATATTAAATAAAATGTTAATCCAATATTAAGCATATTCATATCCATTGGGATTAAATCTTGTGAAGGATCGAAAGGCTTAGCAAAAGTATCGTCTTTAAACATCTTAGACAAGGTATAATCTATATGAAAATTCCATGAGCTATATCCTATATTTAGATAAACACCATACTTCCACCAATTAAATTCTGGTTGATTGTAATATGATATTTCATTAAGTTGAGTTTTTAGCTTAGTGTAGGCCCTCAATCGATATCCTACTTTAAAACCTAAATAAGCCCTAAAAAACTTATGCTTGTCGATTGTAGAAGTCCTATATCTGATTTCTAAAGGCATTTCTATATAAGATACAGAAAATTTATTTCTTATATACTCATTACTTTCCATTCGTTGAAAATCGGTAGTCCCATCATCCAAAGATTTAATACTAATATTTTGATAAATGTGAGAAATAGAGTAATTAACACCTAATCCTAGACCAAAATTCCGTTGTTCGTTCAAAGGTATATCTCTTACATAACCAACTAGCAATCCGTTTGAAAATCCACCCTGAGTAATAGAATCACTTTTATCTACAACCAGATTATAAGTTGCAGTAATAAATATTTGGTCTTCTAAATAATAATTACTCTTTTGCGCATAAACACTCATAAATAGAAACTGTAGAAATAAAAAGGGTATAAATATTGATTTCTTCATTAGTAGTAGGATTAAATCAAATCAAAGGTAAACAAAAAAATAAATTGCACACCAAAAAAAAGACCACCATAAAGGTGGTCTTAGTAAATATATTTATATATAGATTATTTTTGATAATCTAAATCATCAACTTCTGCTGTAGCATAGTTAATTTTCAATGATTGAACTTTTCTAAGTTCTTGCTTGATATCAGTAATTATTCCCATTTTAACATCAACATCTGCTTTGATATTTGTTGTCAATAATGGAATTTCTTCTTCTTTTCTTGATTCGCGTTCTGCAAAGATAAAATCTTTTACATCATCAACACTAGCAAAAAAATCATTCAACTGAATAGCGCCTTCTGTGCCGTACTTAGATTGGTAAGATTTTATTGGTTGTCCTACATAAATGTTAGACACCAAACTTTTCTTTTCCAATTTCTTTACTTCAGTTGCTTTAGGCTGAATAACTCTTACAACTAAATCCTGCTCACGCATGGTTGTAGTTGTCATAAAGAAAAACAAAAGCATAAAAACGATGTCTGGCAATGATGAAGTAGAAATCGCTGGCGTTTCCTTACTCCCTTCTTTTCTAAACTTTGACATATCGTTTAAATTTTAGTTTCCTGATAAATTAACTGGCTCTGCCTCTGAAATTTTCTGAGGGAACATCTTCTGAATCTTCTTCTGATCTACCTCATTTAATTCAGACATTGGCATGCCGTGCATTCTCATTGAAAGTTCATCTCTCAATTCGTTGATAGCTGCTACCAACTCGTTCTGGACAGCAATATATAAGTTGTAAGAAGTACCACGGTCATTCTGAACAGTAATAATCGCTTTAAAAGGATTATCAGAAGATCTAGGATTTCTACTACCAGTACAGTAGGTACAAGATCCATCTCCATTATTATTCAAAAATTGTTTAGTAGCTTCTCTAAGGTCATTAACATTCATTAAATTCCCTTCAACCAAAAGCTGGTCATTTACGTTAGCTATCACCTCAAAAAGATTTTTCTCTTTAATTGGTGGTGGCTTATTTTCTAACTCTTCTTCCTGAATAGGAGGTAGCTTACGAGATATCCCCGTATCTACATCCATAGTTGTTGTAACTAGGAAGAATATTAAGAGCATGAAAGCAATATCGGCCATTGAGCCGGCATTAACTTCCGGGACTTTTCTGGCCATATTATTTCAATAATTTAATTACTGGCGAAAACACTATAGAAAGTATAGCTAATGCGCCTGTAATGTATGTTGCATACAAACCGGTTCCTACATACTTTGATTCTAGAGCTGATCCCAACTCTACTCCTAAGAACGTGATAGCTTTATCTGAAGCTAGGCTATAAGAAACTCCTATAACTATAGCCATTAAGACTACCCACAACAAAGCTTGTTTCATTGCTTTTAAATCAGTAATTAACTGAAGTAAAGAGAACAATAGAGTGATTCCTACTATAGCAGCTAACATAACTACTGTAAGGCTGTAGAAGGCATCAACATCAGAAGCTACTGGCATTTCCTCGCTAGCAAGCTTCCACCACAAAAATGCGGAGAATATTGCTATCACGCCAATTAGCCATGGTGATATTTTCTGAATTTTATCCATTTCTACTAGAAATTACTTTTTATACTTAACTAATAAATCGATTAACGAAATAGAAGCATCTTCCATTTTATTAACAATACTATCTACTTTTGCTACGATGTAGTTATAGAAGATTTGAAGAATCATTGCAACGATCAAACCGAATACAGTCGTAATAAGTGCTTGCTTAATACCTTTCGCAACAAGTGTTGGAGAAATATTACCCGCAGCTTCAATAGAATCAAAGGCAGCAATCATTCCGATTACAGTACCCATAAACCCAAGCATTGGAGCCAAAGCAATAAATAAAGACAACCAAGAGATGTTTTGCTCTAGTTGACCCATCTGTACGCCTCCGTAAGATACAACTGATTTCTCAACCATATCAATACCTTCGTCCATACGGTCAAGACCTTGATAGAAGATAGATGCAACAGGACCTCTTGTATTTCTACAAACTTCCTTTGCTTCTTCTACTCCGCCTGATTGTAAAGCCTCCTCTACATTCTTAAGAAGTTTTTGAGTGTTTGTAGTTGCTAAGTTTAGGTAGATAATTCTTTCAATAGCAATCGCTAAACCTAAAATTAATGCAAGTAATACAATACCCATAAAACCAGCACCACCCTCAATAAACTTTTGCTTGATGATTTGGTGGAAAGTTTGAGTCTCCTCTACTTCCTCTGTTTGAGCCACTACAGGAGCTTCTTCCTGTACTACCTCTTCTGTTGCTACTACAGTAGAATCTACTGCTTCAACTGCTTCAACATTTTCTTGTTGATCTTGCGCAGAAACATTATTAATCGTACCAAACGTTAATAATCCAGTTACTGCTAAAATCGAAAATACTCTTTTCATTTTTCTGAACTTAATTGTTATTAGAATTATCGAAATTAATTATTTAAATATTTGCGGAGAAGAAGGGATTCGAACCCCCGATTCCGTTTCCAGAAAACACGCTTTCCAGGCGTGCGCCTTAAACCACTCGGCCACTTCTCCAATGACCTCATAAAGTACCTACAAAACGGACGGCAAATAACGAAAAAAAAACCACTTATTAAAATTTTTCTTCCCTGTCTTTTATTTCTCCTCTAAGGTTTATCCTCAAGCACTTCTCAGAAGAATTACTAAAAGTTTCATTCCCTAGAACGAACATTAATTTAGTAATTGCTGCTTCAGTCGTCATATCTCTACCTCCAACTACTCCTAGTTTTCGCATTTGCAAACCTACTTCATATAAGCTATGGTCTACCATTCCTGCAGGACACTGCGTAACGTTAACAACTATTATGCCGTTTTTTACTGCTCTTCCTATAGAATTAACAAACCATTCTTTATTAGGCGCATTACCAGATCCGTACGTCTCTAAAATAAGTCCTTTTAATCCTTTTATATTAATTATAGCATCTAAAATAGACTCGGTTAAACCTGGAAATAATCTTATTATAGCTACATTTTGATCTAATTTCTTATAAACCTTAAGCTTTTCTTGATTCCTTTCAGGAAACAAATGCCTTTTATAGTTCAAATGAACCCCTGATTCTGCTAATGATGGATAATTAAATGATGCAAAAGCCTCAAAATGTTCAGAATTAATTTTAGTAGTTCTGTTTCCTCTATAAAGTTTATTCTCAAAATACAAGCCAACTTCTTGTATTATTGCGTTATTACTATTATCGTAATCTGATGCAATTTGAATTGCTGTAATTAGATTTTCTTTTGCATCTGTCCTGAAATCACTTATTGGAAGTTGAGAACCTGTAAATATTACAGGCTTTCTTAAATTCTCTAAAAGAAAACTTAATGCTGATGCTGTATAAGACATTGTATCAGTTCCATGTAAAATTACAAAACCATCGTAATCATCATAAAACTCTTCCAATTTTCCTGCTAAATCTAACCAATCTGAAGGTTGAATGTTTGAAGAGTCAATTGGATTTTTTAATGTGAATGTTTCTATATCGCAATCCAATTGATTGAGTTCGGGCATCCTGTTGAGTAGATCATCAAAATTAAAGGGTACAAGAGTTCCTGAATCCTTATCCTTTATCATTCCAATTGTACCTCCCGTATATATAAGTAAAACTGTACGCTTTATCATTTCATGTCATTTTGCTAGTATTACTTAAATACTCTTTTAAGTAATCAACTCCCTTATTATCAATGTTTAATTTCATACTGAAATTAAACGTGGCAAAAATAATACAAAATATAATATATTAACTGTTTTTTAAGTAGTATTATATTAAATCATAACGCAGACATAAATCAATACATTCACAACAAGAATAGATAATTATGAATCAATGTTCATTTTACTTATTACTGGATTTGCATACATCTCTAAGAATTTTCTTTCGGCATCATCGTGAATGTGTTCTACTGCTCTTTTCTCTATCCTTCTCAAAAATGATTTTTCATCATGATCATTGTAAAATTCCTTATACTCAGAAACTCCTTTTAATCTATCATAAGCTATGTAATTCGATGGCCACAGCTTGTAGTTAGCTATAATCTTATGATCTAATATCTCTGCTAATTTTTTTAAAAGCTTATTACCCGATAATCCTTCTAATTGATCTAGATCTTTATCTAAAGGCTCTCCTGCAACAATATGAATTCTTTTCTTAAACCCCATCATGCCTGTAATTATATGCTGAAAATCTTCATTTCTATCCTTCAAGTAAGGCACATCTTGTTCCTTTGCTATAAGCTCATCAATCTTAAATCTATCATTTGGATCGTACTCATACGAAATTGAAAGGGGAATTATTTTTGTTTTCTTTAAGTAGCTAATTATATTTTCTCCTCTTTCGGCAGCCATAGTTATCATTTTTAACAACCCTGGATTGGTTGTATCTATACCATCCTTAGCTCTACCTTCTCGTTGAGCTATCCATACAGAACGTTTCTTATTATGTAAAACAAACTGAATATATTCTGATAAATGCCTAGAGTTAACAACCATTTCTCTGACAGGAGCATTTCTCTTTACAATGAAATTGCGATTAAGTTTAGATAATTTATTAAGAAGATCTTTTGTTACAAGGTTATCTCCAATAGCAGCCTCCGAAACTTTCATCCCTCTTTCTAACATTATGAAATTAAGGAATGATGTATCTAGCAATATATCTCGATGAGAAGATATAAATAAGTAGCTCCCATCTACATCTAAATCATCAATCCCTTCGTGAGTTAGACCCTCACTAGTTTTATCGATAATCATACGTAGTCCTGGATAAGAAAATTTACGTTGAAAATCATCTACAGTTTTTAAAGACTCCACAAACGCTGTAACTTCTTCCTTTGTTAAATAAGGATTTATTACTCTCATAATAGAAAAAATAGCAGGATGCTTACTTATTTCTTTAAAAATATGTTTAGCCTCCTCGTCTGTAAAAGGGCGGATATCATCAAATTTAGATAGACCTTCTATTTGCATTTTAGTGTAAATTTTGTTTGAAGCAAAAAAACAATTTTTTTACTAGAATAACTAATTTGAGGTTTTAGTAATTAGTTATGTAGATGTCAGTGATGCTGTGATGAGCTGTGTAGCTATACATTAACAGAAGACTATATTTAGGTTTTCTATTTCCTTATTCACTAATTACTGTTTCATTACTCACTGTTTACTGCATTACTATCTATCTCATTACTCAATCAAAGATTTAAGTAGTTTCCTCTTCCAATCGGAATATGGTGGGTACTTTATTGGGGGCTCTATCAGAGTTGATTTATCTAAAATGGATTTATAATGAGAAAAAGCATCGAATCCTGCTTTACCATGGTAGCTGCCCATGCCCGAATTACCTACTCCTCCAAAAGGAAGATTTGGATTTGCTAAATGCATAACAGCATCGTTTACTGCACCTCCTCCGAATGAAACTTCGTGGAAAATTTTGTCTCTATTTTTATTGCTCGACGTAAATACATAAAGTGCTAAGGGCTTTGGTCTATCCTTAATCATTCTTATCGCCCAATCTAGACTGTCAAATTCGATAATTGGGAGTATTGGCCCGAAAATTTCTTCTTGCATTACGGCATCATCAAAAGTTACATTATCCATTACTGTTGGCGAAATATATAAATCGGATTCATCTGTCTCTCCTCCAATAACCACTTTTGAACTATCTACAAGCTCCATTATTCTTTTGTAATGGCGAGGATTTATTATTCTTACAAAGGCTTCACTTTTCTGAGGGTCTTCGCCATGAATTTCTAAAATTTGCTTTTTTATTTCTGAGATTAATTTTTCTTTAACACCTTTTTCTGCTAAAATATAATCGGGAGCAATACAAGTTTGTCCGCCATTTAAGAATTTAGCCCAAACAAGACGTTTAGCTGTAATCTTGATATTTGCATCGTTGAAAACAAATGTTGGACTTTTACCTCCCAACTCTAATGTAACTGGAGTTAAATTCTCAGCAGCTGCTTTCATAATTATTTTTGCTACTACAGAACCTCCTGTATAAAATATCTTGTCGAACTTTTGTTTTAGCAATTCTGATGTTTCCTCAACTCCTCCTTCTACTACATGCAAATACTTAGAGTCGAAATTATCGTTGATGAGTTTTGCCATAACATTGGAAGTGTTCAACGATAATTCTGATGGTTTTATAATTGCAGTATTTCCTGCTGCCAAAGCTGGAATAACTGGTGCAAGAGATAATTGATAAGGATAGTTCCAAGCACCAATAGTTAAAGTAACTCCTAAAGGCTCTGGAATTATGTAACTACTCCCTGGTAAGTTTGCTAAGTTGGTTGGAACACTAATTTTTTTGCTCCATCCTTTTAGATTGGAAATTGCTTCGTTAATATCGTGGTAAATCAAAGACAACTCTGTAGTGTAGTTTTCGAAACTAGATTTTTTGAAATCTTTGTAAATGGCTTTGTCCATCAATGCCTCATTTGACTTCAATACGTTTAGTAATTTTTTCAGCATTAATATTCTAAAATTTACATCCTTTGTTGTATTTGTATTGAAATAATCTAACTGTGAATCAACTAGCCTTTTATAGTCTATTTTATTTTGTGTTTCCATAATATTTTTTTTTAATACAGTTGTTGAATTAGCTATATTTTGTTTTGCCCCCGATGGTAGTGTTACCCTGCAGAGACAAAAGTTATTGAACAATATTGTGTAGTGGCTCTGAGTTTGCGAAGAGACCTCTACACAATTTTTGTGAAATACTTTTGTACCAAAGCGTAAAAACGTACAGTGGGATTAGGCTCAAATAATCTAATTAATAAGCCTTTTTAAGAACAGACATCACATCATCGGTATTCAAATCTACAGGATTTACAACCATGGCTCCATCATTTAACGATTTATTTGCAATTTCTTGTAGTTTCTCTTCACTCACGCCAGCATTTTTTAATGTAATTGACATGCCACAAATTGTATTTATCTGCTTGTTCATTTCTTTTATAAAATTGATACTTGCTTGCGAACGCTCCTCCTTAGGAGTAGAAGAATAAACCTCTGCCCCTGCAAGTGGCAACAATAATTTGGCGTATAAATTACCAACAGTATTCTGGTTATACTCCATTACATGTGGCAATAAAATTGACATCGCCATACCATGATGAATATGTGCAATAGCACCAACAGTGTGTCCAATTGCATGAACAGCGCCAACCATAGAGTTAGAAAAAGCTATGCCTGCCGAAGTAGATGCAACAGCCAATTCTAAACGGCCTTGAGCATCTTTCCCGTCCTCAATCACATTTATTAAATTCTCTGAAACTGTCTTAATTGCCGAATATGCGTAGGCATCACTAATAGGGTTTTTCTGCAAACACGTATACGCCTCAATTGCATGTGTAAGTGCGTCCATACCCGTAGCCGCAGTTAAAACTGGAGGTAAAGACATAGTCATTCGAGGATCTATAACCGCAACCGATGGCAATAATTTTGAAGATGTAAATAACATCTTTTTGTCTTTTTGTTTATCGGCAACAACTGCCACCAAAGTAACTTCGGAACCTGTACCAGAAGTAGTAGGAATAACGATTAAAGGTTGTTGAAAATTCTTAATCCTATCGTGACCAGCAAATTTTACAATATCGTTTGTGTTTTCTGAAATTACGATATTCATTCCTTTTGCAGAATCTATTACCGACCCTCCGCCAACCGCAATTATACAATCGCAATTTTGCTCTTTGTATATTCTTGCAGCTTCGTTTACTACTTCAATAGAACTATCAGGTGGAACTTTATCGTAAATTGCTCCTATCACAATATCTGAATCGTTAAACCCTGATAAAACAATATCGAGCAATCCAACTTTAACAATACCTTCATCTGTGATTATAAAAGGCTTTGAAACATTTAATCTATTTAGTTCTGATGGTAGTCCTTCTAATGCATTTTCTCCTGCATTGATCTTTACTGAATTGAAAAATTCGAAATATTTTGGAAACATTATATTTTTATTTAGTTTATTTATACTCCTTGGTTCTTATCTGATTTTGCGTTTGGTTCAACTCTACTCTCCAACCACTTTTAATATCCAAATAAGAGTCCTGTAGTGTAAACTCTAATTCTACCCATGTGTTGAGCAAAACTAAATTTAGGAACTCTTTTTAAAACATGCTTAGATAAAAATGGAGGAAACAAGTAAGACTGAACAATATTCAATATTCTTATTAAAACCATTGATTGTGACACATCGCCATAGACCATAATCCTGTTTTGTACGAATGCAGTATGTACATTACTTAATGTCGTTATTATTTTGAAAGCTGTATCTAAATTTTTGAAAACCACAATTAAATCGGCCTCTTTGGACTGCTTTCCTATCCATTTCATTGATTCTCCACTTTTTTGCAACCAAAGTTCTTTACCACTCGGAGCAACTTTAAGTAGGATTAAATACCCTTCTTCCCAGGCTTTCAACTCACCTTTTAAGTTTGAATTAAACTTACTTGTAGATTCTGTTCCTCGACCCAAAGCATAAAAACCTACAGCAACTACAGCATTTTTGAAAATTGATTTCTTGGAAATGACTTCAGTTTTTATCATAATTTACTTTTTTAACAGCTTGAAATATTCATCAACAATCTCTTTAAATCTTGATTCGATATTAGCAATATCGTTTATACCTTCTAAAACTAATACCCCAATAATTGTACTAAGTATTTGACGAGCAACTAATTTTGAATTTATACTTTTTGCAATTTCGTTGTTATGCTTAGCTATCTCAATTATTTGATAGATATAGTAGCCTTTGGTATAAAAATGTCTATTTACCCTATATCTAATTTCTGGGAACGTGTTTACAGCCTGAAATAAAAAACGGAAATAAGCACTTACATGTTTTTGATCAAGAAGTGTCGCTATTTCTCTGTATGGGTGTAAGAACGTGTCAATAAAATAGTCTATCTTATACTTAACTGTGTTACTAGAATAATCAACATCTTGTTTGCTGAAATACGAAAAGAAAAATCTATCTAATACTTTTACATACAATTCATCTTTGCTTTTATAGTGATGATAGAATGCCCCCTTTGACACTCCACACTCCTTTAAAATTTCATTTAAAGAGACTTCTTTATACCCTCTTTCTAAAAATAATTTAAAACTTTTTTGAAGTATTATTTCTTTGATATTCACTTTACAAAATAGTTTTATTAGTTAGAAAACTCAAATATAAATAAAAACCGACTGGTTGGTTTGCAAAATATAATATTTTTTAAAAAAAATTAAACCTGCAAAAAAATCAGAAAACACTGAGAAACAGGAGTAGAAAAACTACCTTTTCAAAAAACACAAAAAAGTATTGAAAAAGATTTGCACATTTGTTAAACAGGTGTATATTTGCACCCGCCTACCGAGAAAAAGGAAACATGTTTTTCTATCGGTGGTCAGGCTTGCAAAAACAGATAAGTTCTTTCATAAAACTATAAGCTTCATCTTAATTGATGTAAAATTCCTCTTTAGCTCAGCTGGTTAGAGCATCTGACTGTTAATCAGAGGGTCCTTGGTTCGAGTCCAAGAAGAGGAGCTAAGTTTATATTTTAAAACATTGAAGTTATCAACTATGTTGATGCAAATTCCTCTTTAGCTCAGCTGGTTAGAGCATCTGACTGTTAATCAGAGGGTCCTTGGTTCGAGTCCAAGAAGAGGAGCAAAACACAGCTTAATCACGCAAGTGGTTAGGCTTTTTTGTTTTTAATAGACAGGTATTATCTTAGGATAGAATTTCCTTTTTATATAGATTTGCTTTTTTACTAGGCCTCGTGGCGCAACTGAATAGCGCATCAGATTTCGGCTCTGAGGGTTGGGGGTTTGAATCCCTCCGGGGTCACAGATAAATAAATTAAAGCAATTTTTCATTGTTTTAATTCATTTTCAAGATGGAGTTTAAGGGATGGCGAAAGCAATCCTGATGAGGTCACCAAAAAAACCTAAAATGACAGTAAAACTAATAGTTGCAAAGGCTAGTAATAATGCCATAGGAAAAGGAAATGATTTAATTTGGAGACTTCCTGCTGACCTTAAGTTTTTTAAGAAAACAACCTTAGGTCACACATTAATTATGGGTAGGAAAACTTTTGAATCTATTGGATTTCCTTTACCTGGTAGAACTACAATTATTATTACTCGAGATAAAAGCTACAAACAAGAAGGCTGTAAGATTGCTCACTCTATCGAAGATGCTTTAAATTTAGTTGAGAATGACGATACTCCATTTATTGCAGGAGGAGCAACTATTTACAAACAAGCTTTAGAAAAAGGGTTGATAGACGAAATGGTTATTACAGAAGTCCACGAGGACTTTGAAGCTGATGCATTTTTTCCTAAAATTAATATGAGTGAATGGGAAGAAACTTCAAGAGAAATTAATGAAACTGATGAAAAGAATAAATATGAGTACAGTTTTGTAACTTATAAAAAGAAGTAGAAAACAAAAAGGTCTGATTTTAATAAAATCAGACCTTTTGTTTTAATTCTAAAACTTACTTTCATCTATTCGTACATATTATCATAATATTTCTGATAATCACCAGAAGTAACATTGTCTAGCCACTTCTCATTTTTCAGATACCAATCAACAGTAATTTCCAACCCTTCTTCAAAAGTAACTGAAGGTTTCCACCCTAGTTCTTTATTAATTTTTGTTGCGTCAATAGCATAGCGTCTATCGTGGCCAGGTCTATCTTTTACGTAAGTGATAAGTTTAGATGCCGTGCCTTCTTCGCTTCCAAGTTTCTTATCCATAATCTTACAAAGAAGATTTACGATATCTATATTTTTCCACTCATTAAAGCCACCAATATTGTATGTTTCCGATGGCTTGCCTTCGTGAAATACTAAATCAATTGCACGGGCGTGATCAATTACATAAAGCCAATCTCTAGTGTAATTACCATCGCCATAAACTGGTAGTGCTTTTGAATTTTTGATGTTGTGAATCATCAACGGAAGCAATTTCTCAGGAAACTGATTTTGTCCATAGTTGTTAGAGCAATTAGTAAGTACAAAAGGGAAATCATATGTATTCCCGTAAGCTCTAACTAAATGATCGGAGCTAGCTTTCGATGCTGAATATGGTGATTGCGGATCGTAAGGAGTTGTCTCTAAAAACAATCCTGTTTTACCTAACGAGCCGTAAACCTCATCGGTAGAGACGTGATAGAACTTTTTTCCTTCAAAGGAATCTTTCCAAATTTCGCGAGATGCATTTAGTAGATTTGCTGTACCCACAACATTTGTCATCACAAAAGAGTTGGGGTCGGTAATTGATCTATCAACGTGACTCTCGGCTGCAAGATGAATTACAGAATCGAAATTATATTTTTTAAATACTTCTAATACTGCATTTGCATCAACAATATCTACTTTTTCGAACTTATAATTTGGTGCATTTTCAACATCAGTTAAATTTTCTAAATTACCTGCATAAGTAAGAATATCTAGATTTATAATTTGATATTCTGGATATTTACTCACAAATAATCTTACGACGTGAGAACCAATAAATCCTGCTCCACCTGTGATTACTATTTTCTTTTTGTATTCCATATTGATTCAATTATCAATGAACAATTTACAATTATGAGTGAACAATTGATAATTGCACATTAATAATTGTAAATTGAATTCTACTTCATATATTTCTCGAAAGACTTGTGCTCTTGCTGATAAAGAGTTTCTTCTGGCAATGATTTAAAATACTCGTAAGTAATTTTTAATCCTTCAGCTCTATCAACTTTTGGCTCCCAACCTAAAATCTCTCTAGCCTTAGTAATATTTGGTTGACGTTGCATTGGATCATCAACAGGTAAATCTTTGTAGATTACTTTCTGGTCAGTTCCAGTTAATTTAATAATTTCTTCAGCAAAATCGGCAATAGTAATTTCATTAGGATTACCAATATTAACAGGCAAATTATAATCGCTCATCAATAAGCGATATATTCCATCAACTTGATCATCAACATAACAGAAAGATCTTGTTTGCGAACCATCGCCGAAAACGGTTAGATCTTCGCCTCTTAGTGCCTGACCAATAAATGCAGGAATTACACGCCCATCGTTAAGTCGCATACGAGGTCCATAGGTATTGAAAATTCTAACAATACGAGTATCAACATTGTGGTAAGTGTGGTAAGCCATGGTTATAGCTTCTTGGAATCTCTTAGCTTCATCGTAAACTCCACGAGGTCCAATAGGGTTTACATTACCGTAATATTCTTCTGTTTGTGGGTGAACCAAAGGGTCACCATAAACTTCGGATGTAGATGCAATAAGTAATCTTGCTCCTTTATCTTTTGCCAATCCTAAAAGGTTATGAGTTCCTAAAGAACCTACCTTTAGAGTTTGAATAGGTATTTTTAAATAATCTATTGGCGAAGCTGGCGAAGCAAAATGTAAAATATAATCGAGCTTACCAGAAACATGAACAAACTTAGAAACATCGTGATGATGAAATTCAAATTGTTCTAGCCCAAAAAGATGATCTATGTTTTTTAAATCTCCAGTAATAAGATTATCCATCCCAATTACATGAAACCCCTCTTTGATAAATTTATCGCAAAGGTGCGATCCCAAAAATCCGGCAGCACCAGTAATTAATATTTTTTTCATTTTTTATTAGTAATGCAGTGAAGCAGTAATGCAGTGAAATAGTTAAACAACTCAACAACTCAACTTATTTTACAATTCTTCTACCTACAGATTCGTAATAGAAACCTAATTCTTCCATCTCTTCTAAATCGTAAAGATTACGACCATCAAAGATTGTTTTGTTGTTTAATTTTTCTGAAATAATATTGAAGTTTGGCGTACGGAATTGAGCCCATTCTGTAGCAATAACTAGAGCATCTGCTCCGTTAAGTGCATTGTAAGAATCATCAACAAAAGTAATTTTGTCACCAAGTAAAACTTTCACATTTTCCATTGCTTCTGGATCGTAAGCTGTAATCTCTGCTCCCGCTTTAAGCAATTCAGCAATTATATAAAGTGCTGGTGCTTCTCTAATATCATCGGTATCTGGTTTAAAAGCTAGTCCCCAAAGGGCAAGTTTTACACCTTTTAAGTTTCCGTTGAAATGTTTAACTATTTTAGGAACGATAGATGTTTTCTGAGATTGATTTACTTCTTCTACAGCATCAAGAATTTTGAAAGGATATCCATATTCCAATCCTGATTTACGTAAAGCTTGTACATCTTTTGGGAAACAAGATCCTCCGTAACCAATTCCTGGAAACAAGAAACGCTTACCAATTCTGCTGTCAGAACCAATTCCTCTACGAACAGAGTCAACATCGGCACCAACAATTTCGCAGAAATTTGCAATTTCGTTCATGAAAGTAATCTTAGTTGCCAAAAATGCATTTGCAGCGTATTTTGTTAGCTCCGCAGATTTTAAATCCATTGAGATTATTGGATTTCCTGATCTTACGTAAGGCTTGTATAAAGCTTCCATTAAAGCTATTGCTCTTTCAGATTCGGCACCAATAACAATTCTGTCTGGTTTCATGAAATCATCAACAGCAAAGCCTTCTCTCAAAAATTCTGGATTAGAAACCACATCAAAAGAAATTTCTGTATGTTGCTTTATTTGAGCGTGAACTTTTTCTGATGTTCCTACGGGTACAGTACTCTTATCAACAACAACTTTGTAATCGGTAATAATCTTACCCAGCTCATCTGCTACTGCTAAAATATAACTCAAATCGGCAGAACCATCCTCGCCAGGAGGTGTTGGTAACGCCAAAAATATTATTGAAGCATGATCAACAGCATCTTTCAGTGAAGTAGAAAAATGAAGACGACCAGCTTTAATATTTCTCTCGAACATTGTTTGTAATCCAGGCTCGTAAATAGGAATTTCTCCACCTTTCATTTTCTCGACTTTATTTGCGTCAATATCAACACAAATTACATCGTTGCCCGTTTCTGCTAAACATGTACCAGTTACTAAACCTACGTATCCTGTTCCTATTACTCCTATATTCATACTAATCAGTTATCAGTTTTCAATTATCAATTAACAGTTATCAGTTATCAGTTAACAGTTTTCAATTAACAGTTTTCAATTAACAGTTATCAATTAACAGTTATCAATTAACAGTTTTCAATTACTCATTGTTAATTATTAATTGCCCATTGTTAATTTATTTTCTAACAAATTCTAAAACAGAAGATGTTATAAATTCTAGCTGCTCTTCGTCTAACTCTGTATGCATTGGAAGAGAAATAACTTGATCAATTAGTTGATTTGTAACTTTAAAATCATCCTCGTTATATCTTTCGTCTTTGTAAGCTTCTTGAGCGTGCAAAGGAACAGGATAATAAATCATTGCTGGAATCTCTTTACCCATTAAAAATGCTTGAAGTGCATTTCTATCAACTCCCGTAACTTTTAAAGTGTATTGGTGAAATGCATGAGTTGAATTTTCTGCAATAAATGGAGTTTCAATTTTTTTACAATCTTTAAAAGCGTTGCTGTAATAAGATGCAGCCTTAGCTCTTGCAGCATTGTACTTATCTAAAAGAGGTAGTTTTATATTTAAAATTGCAGCCTGAATACTGTCTAGTCTAGAATTAACTCCAACCTCATCGTGATAATATCTGCGGTACATACCGTGGTTTACAATACCTCGTAATTTGTGAGCAAGCTCATCATCGTTTGTAAATACTGCACCACCATCGCCATAACCTCCTAAGTTTTTAGAAGGGAAGAAAGATGTTGTACCTAAATCGCCCATTGTACCTGCTTTTTTAACAGTACCATCAGCAAAAGTATAATCGGCTCCAATTGCTTGTGCAGTATCTTCTACTACAGCCAGATTGTGCTCTTTTGCAATTTTTAATACTTCTTCCATATTTGCTACTTGACCAAACAAGTGAACAGGAATTATTGCTTTTGTTTTTGGAGTGATTGCTTTTTTCAAAGCTTCAATATCCATGTTGAAAGTTTTTTCATCAACATCAACTAAAACAGGAACTAGATTTAAAAGTCCAATAACTTCAACTGTGGCAGCAAAAGTAAAGTCAACAGAAACAACTTCGTCTCCTGGTTGTAACCCTAATGCCATTAACGAAACTTGTAGTGCATCTGTTCCGTTGGCACAAGGAATTACGTGTTTAACTCCTAAATAATCTTGTAGTGATTCCTGAAACTTTTTTACTTCTGGGCCGTTTATGTAAGCCGTTGAGCGTATAACATTTAAAACTGCAGAATCAATTTCTTCTTGTATGTTTTGGTACTGATTTCCCAAATCTACCATTTGAATTTTTTTCATCTAAATATAATTTTATGTTTATGTTAAACGGTGTTAGCATGAAACTTTATCCTTTACATTATGTAAAACCTAAATACTCATGCTTGTGACATCGTACTTTTATGTTGATGACCTTAGTTGTTATTAAAGGTCTAAATTATTAAGCGACTAATTTACTAAGATGTTAACACATGACGAAATGATTATTGATATTAAATTTTACAGTAATCTACTTATTATTAGATGGTTAGTATTGATTTCATTTGCTTATTTTAATATATTTTAATCTTGATACATTTTTTTTCGGCTTTTTTAATTATTTAATTAAGTTCTATCACATTCCAATTAATATATTTGTAGAAATCAACAACAAGAATGTATTTCATATATAATTTATTAATATCGCTCTACGGGGCAATTGTAAAACTGATTTCATCTTTTAATCCTAAGGCTAAACTATGGATTGATGGCAGAAAAAATGTTTTAAAATCTATTGCTGAAAACATTAACCCTAATGATAAACCTATTTGGTTTCACGCTGCATCTCTTGGCGAATTTGAGCAGGGCAGACCAATAATTGAAGAAGTAAAAAAGAAATATCCAAATAAAAAAATACTACTTACATTTTATTCTCCATCGGGATTTGAGGTTAGAAAAGATTACGAAGGTGCCGATTGGATTTACTATTTACCTCTAGATACAAAGAGTAATTCTGATAAATTTGTGAATCTTGTTAATCCTGAAATTGCTATTTTTATTAAATACGAATTTTGGCCAAATATTATTAACTCTCTTTACAAAGCTAAAGTTAATACCATAGTTATTTCTGCAATTTTTAGGGAAGATCAAATATTCTTTAAAAATTATGGAGGATGGATGAGAAAATCGTTAATGAAATTCTCAAAATTCTTTGTTCAGGATGAAAACTCAGTGAAATTACTAAAATCTATTGGGATTGATGCTGTTGAGAAATCGGGAGATACACGTTTCGACAGAGTAATGGATATTATTAAAAATAACAATGTCGTTGATTTTATTGAAGAGTTTAAAGGTGATAGTAAGCTGTTAGTTGCTGGATCTACTTGGCCCGATGACGATAAAATGCTTTTGGAATACGTAAACAACAAGCAAGATGATATTAAAGTAGTAATTGCTCCTCATAATATTTCATCTGATTACAATCATAAATTATTAAAAAAAATATCTGCTAAGACTGTTTTATTTTCCGAAATGGAAGGTAAGGATTTGAGGGAGTACGATGTTTTTATTCTTGACACTGTTGGGTTGCTTACCAAGGTGTATTCTTATGCCAATGTTGCCTACGTAGGTGGTGGTTTTGGCAAAGAAGGAATTCACAATATACTTGAACCTGCTGTATTTTCCATCCCTGTAATTACTGGTCCAATTTTACATCAGTTTAAAGAAGCTGTTGATTTGAATAATATAAATGGGATGTTGGTTGTAAATAATTCTAATGAATTTATTACTGAGATGAAATTATTTGAAAATGACAGTAATATTGGAGTAGGTAAAATTGCTTTCAAATATATTAAAGAAAATTCTGGAGCACAGGATTTGATTTTAAAGTAT
>JADGDT010000009.1:36375-37975 GCA_016744755.1 Ichthyobacteriaceae bacterium
TATCACGGTTTTTCTTTACGTAGAATGCGATTTAAGCTTAATGGTCAAATTCACCCTAGAGTATATTTTTACTTTCAAGCAGATTTTGCTTCAGACGGTAAAAACTTAGGACAGTTAAGAGATGCATATATGGATATTTCGCTAGACAAAGAAGGAACGTTTAAGTTTAGAGGCGGACAAAGTAAAATTCCTTTTGGATATGAAAACTTACAATCGTCGCAAAACAGATATTCACTAGATAGGAATGACCCATTGAATAGTGCTGTAAAAGATGAAAGAGATTTGAGTGTTGGAATACACTGGGCTCCAATAGAGATAAGAAAAAGATACAAAGAATTATTAGACAAAAATCTAAAAGGATCTGGCGATTATGGAATGGCATACATTATGTTATACAACGGACAAAGAGCCAATACTTTAGTCCCAAATATTGAAAAAACTCCACATGTAGCCGTAAGATTAAATTATCCTTTTTTAATGAATTCAGGACAGTACTTTGAAGCTGGTATTTTTGGATTCTATGGAAACACTGTAACTACTGTAGTGACTGACGGTGTAACATACAGAGAAAATGATGGTACAGTTACAAGTAGCCCTGCTTTAAACCATCTGTTTGTAGATAAAAGAATAGGTGCTTCTTTTGTACTTTACCCACAACCTTTTGGACTACAAGCAGAATTTAATTACGGAATAGGCCCTAAATTTTTATATGATCCCATAAATGATAAAGGTTCTGTTGGAGAAGAAACTCTTCATGGTGGATACATACAAGCAATGTATAAACTGGAAATAAGCGATCAAACTATATTCCCTTTTGCAAAATACCATTATTACTTTGGTGGCAAAAAGTTTGAGCAAGATGCAAGAGCCTATGATATGAAAGAATTAGAAATAGGCGTAGAATGGCAACCTTGGAAAGCTATTGAGTTAAATGTTACTTATGTTATTGCCGACAGAAGATACGAGGATATGCTTAATCCTATAAACCAACAAGAAGGTAATCTTTTAAGAATACAATTGCAGGTAAATTATTAATTTAATAATATTTAGCCTATGTTTAATGCCAATAGTACATCGAAGTGACTTTTTAGATTGAAGTATTTTTGATCCTCCAATTTTAAATCAGGAAATTATTTGTTAATAAAAAATCAGGATTTCACAAATGTAAAATCCTGATTAACTGATTCATAATGTGAGCTGTCAGCTATTAACTGACCCCTAACTACCCAACAATATTTATAATCTTCTTAGGTACAATAATCACTTTTTTAGGTGTACGACCTTGTAATTGTGCTTGTGTTTTCTCGTGAGCCATTACTACTTCTTCCATTTCTTTGGGAGTAGCATCAACTGGGAATGACAACTCAAAACGACGTTTACCGTTGAACATAATAGGATAAGTATGATCGCTTTCTTTTAAATATTCCTCATTGTGAGTTGGGTATTCAACATCCGAAACTGTAGATGAATGGCCTAACTTAAACCAAAGTTCCTCTGCAATATGTGGTGCGTAAGGTGCAACAATTACAGCTAAAGGTTCAAGAATAGCACGACTATTACATTTTTGTGCATTAAGCTCATTTACAGCAATCATGAAAGT
>JADGDT010000009.1:38075-41902 GCA_016744755.1 Ichthyobacteriaceae bacterium
ATCATTCCTTGGTTTATCAACTTCTTGAAAGGCTCTTCGGTAGTAACATGTCCCATATCTCCAAGGAACTTATGCCAGAAACGAGAATACAACAAGTGGCCCGTTGCATGCTCAGATCCCCCAATGTATAAATCAACATTTTGCCAATAAGCTTCTGCCTTTTCCGAAACAAATTCATCCTTATTTTCTGCATCCATGTAACGCAAAAAATACCAAGATGAACCTGCCCAACCTGGCATAGTATTTAATTCAAGCGGAAAAATAGTTTCGTTGTTGATTTCGCTATTAGCAACTACCTTGTTGTTCTCTGCATCCCAAGCCCAAACATCGGCTCTACCTAGTGGTGGCTCGCCTTCTGCTGTTGGTAAATATTTTTCTACTTCTGGTAAAATTACTGGTAGGTGTTGCTTCTCTATCATCTGTGGCAATCCATTCTGATAATAAACAGGGAAAGGTTCTCCCCAATATCTTTGACGAGAAAATACTGCATCGCGCAAACGATAATTTATTTTTCCTTTACCAATTTCCATTTCTTCTATGCGATAAATAATTTCGGCAATTGCTTCCTTTACTTCTTTACCTGTAATGAAATCAGAATTTATAATTGTTCCTTCTTTAGAATCAAACGACTCTTCTTGAATATCGAAATCTTCTCCTAAACTTACTTTAGGGTTGATAACCTGGACTATTGGCAAACCAAACTTTTTAGCAAAAGCATGGTCACGGCTATCGTGAGCAGGTACAGCCATTACAGCTCCTGTTCCGTAACTAGCCAAAACATAATCGCCTATCCAAATTTGTATTTTTTCTCCTGAGAATGGGTGGATGGCATAAGCTCCTGTAAATTGTCCAGAAACTTTATCTACCTCTGCCATACGGTCTCTCTCGGAACGTTTTGATGCTTCAAAAATGTAATTCTCTACAGCTTCTCTATGTTCATCAGTAACAATATCCTTAACCATTTCGTGCTCTGGAGCAAGGGCCATGTATGATACTCCAAAAATGGTATCAGGGCGAGTTGTGAAAATCTCAAATTTAAGACCATTGTGTCCATCAACTTCAAACCACATCGATGATCCTTTAGATCTACCTATCCAGTTGCGTTGAGTTTCTTTTAATGACTCAGTCCACTCAATATCCTCTAATCCATCAAGCAAACGCTGAGCATACGCAGAAATACGCATGTTCCATTGCATCATTTTCTTGCGAACTACAGGATGACCTCCACGCTCAGAAAGTCCGTTTATAATTTCGTCGTTAGCCAAAACGGTACCAAGTGCTGGACACCAGTTTACCTCAGTTTCGGCAAGGAAAGTTAAACGGTATTTTGCTAGAACCTCGTCTTGTTTTTTATCGTCGAAAGAATGCCATTCGTTAGAAGTGAATTCTTCAATTTCCTCATCGGCACTTGCGTTAACATAGATATTTCCTTCTGATGCAAATTTGTTTACCAAAGAATCTATGTGTTCTGCTTTGTCGGTATCTTTGTTATACCAAGCATTGTAAAGCTCTGTGAAAATCCACTGTGTGTGTTTGTAATAATCAGGATCTGAAGTGCGAACTTCACGAGACCAATCGAAAGAAAATCCTATTTTATCTAACTGCTCACGGTAACGTTTTAGATTTTGCACCGTAGTTATTTGAGGATGAGTTCCTGTTTGAATAGCATATTGCTCGGCAGGTAATCCAAAAGAATCGTATCCCATTGGATGCAATACATTGTACCCCGTGTGACGCTTATATCGAGAATAAATATCGGAAGCGATGTACCCAAGCGGATGACCAACATGCAACCCTGCTCCCGAAGGATAAGGGAACATATCTAGTACATAAAATTTTTCTTTACTGCTATTGTTGTCGGCACGAAAAGTTTGATTTTCTTGCCAATATTTTTGCCATTTCTGGTCTATCTCTTGATGGTTGTATTTCATTTTTTTATAGCTGAAAGCTGAAAGCTGAAAGCTCGAAGGTTTTTTGTGTCCTAAAAGCCAAAGCGATAAGCTTATTTATAATCTTTTTCAAGTGTGCAAAAGTACAATTTTGCATTTTAATTGTAAAGTATTATTTTATTTGAAAATTGGTATAAAAAGAACTACCCCAATCATATAATAATTGGGGTAGGCTAAATCTATTTTGAACAGATTATTATTTTATAAATTTTCTATTTATAACCTTATTATCACTTGTTATTTTTAATACATAAATCCCTTTATCTAAAATAGAAACATCTAAATTTTGGGTTTTATTATCAGTAGAACCATCCATTACCAATTTTCCACTTGACGTGAATATTGAGTACTTGAAACCTTTATCTTCTTTCGTTGATATTGATAATATGTTGTTTGAAGATATTGGATTTGGGTAAATACTTACTTGGGTTAATTCTTCTGTGTTATTTGATAAGGGATTTTTATCATAATAAAATATTGCAGTTCCAGTTCTATCCCAATCTTTTTCACCATCATTCCAGTTATACAATTCATATAAAACTGGGCTGTTATTTTCGTTGTACCTAAAACCCATTTTATAATCTCCACTTATTTCTCCTGTTGTTTCATCCCACATATAGGATTCAGAAGACGTCATATTGCTTTTAGAATCATAGGTAGTAAGTTCCTTGCTACTATCTACCCAAGCACTATTAGGCTTGTCCCATAGATATCTGTAGTCTACTATTTTATTATTGTTAGAGTCGTAAGTGTATTCTTCTTTCCCCCTATTTATCCAACTATCAGTATTAATATCCCAATTATAATCATATTGTAATATTAAGTTATTATTAGAACTATATTCATATGTGTATTTATTTTTTAAATTACACAAAAAAAAGTCTAAAGTTTCAATAACCTTAGACTCTCTTGAAAAATAATATAATATTATTATTCAACAGTTACACTCTTAGCCAAATTCCTAGGCTGATCAACATTACAACCACGCATAATTGCTATGTGGTAAGATAATAACTGTAGAGGAATAGTTGACATAATTGTTGTTAACTCCTCTGTTGTGTGAGGTATTTCAATTACATAATCAGCTATTTCTTTAATTATTTTATCTCCTTCGTGAACTATGGCAATAATTCTTCCTTTACGAGATTTTATCTCTTGTATGTTTGAAACAATTTTATCGTAATGTCCTTCCTTAGTTGCAATAACAACTACAGGCATATGTTCGTCGATAAGTGCTATTGGTCCGTGTTTCATTTCTGCTGCAGGATAACCCTCTGCGTGTATGTACGAAATCTCTTTTAACTTTAATGCTCCTTCTAGTGCCGATGGGAAATTGTAACCACGACCTAGGTACAAGAAGTTTGGTGAGTCTTTGTAAACCGCTGCAATTTTTTTAATTGAATCTTCGCTCTTTAAAGCTATCTCTACCTTAGAAGGTACAGCCTCAAGCTCTCTAAGTAAATTATTATATCTCGATTCTGAAATAGAGCCATTTTCTTTACCAAGTTTCATAGCCATCATAGCCAAAACTGTAACCTGAGTAGTAAATGCTTTTGTTGATGCTACTCCAATTTCTGGGCCTGCATGAGTATATGTTCCTGCATCTGATTCTCTGGCAATTGTAGATCCAACAACGTTACAAACTCCATATACGAAAGCACCTTTACTTTTTGCCATTTTTATGGCAGCAAGAGTATCGGCAGTTTCGCCAGATTGAGAAACAGCAATAACTATATCTTTTTCGGTAATTATAGGATTACGGTAACGGAATTCCGATCCGTACTCAACCTCAACAGGAATACGAGCTAAATCTTCAAAAAGATACTCGCCAACTAAACCTGCGTGCCACGATGTGCCACAACCAACCATAATTATACG
>JADGDT010000009.1:42002-53174 GCA_016744755.1 Ichthyobacteriaceae bacterium
GTATGACCTAAACCAATAGAACCGCTTGTGTCAAAATCTTTTGCTTTTTCTTCTAACCCTACAACTTTACCTTGTTTTTTTACAAGTGTAATTTCTTTATTGTTGTAAGTTGTAACTCCAGCACTATCGTAACCACGATATTCTAGTCGTTTTAATCCTTTAATAATTATAGGATAAGCTTCGCGTTCTCCTATATATCCAACAATTCCACACATATTATAATTTTTGGATTCACTGTAAACACCAATAATAATATGAGATAACCTCAATTATGATTGGTATAGCTAAAATCTAAGGTCTGCACTCCTTCGATTTCAAGTAAAATATTAATTCTTAATCTTTTTTACTGTAATGAATTTCTAAAAATAGATTTTTAGTTTCATCCATCACATTATTACTTCCATTCATTTTTACTCTCGAAACACTTGTACTTCCAGAGAATGAAATTAGTTTTATATCATAATTTAATTCATCATCATAAACGACCTCATAGTCCCCGCTCTCATTCATCTTAATTTCTCCGTCTAGTATTGTAGCAACATGATTAGTTATTCTGAATTTGTAATATCTTTTTTCTACGTTACCACTAAGGATAGTTGCATCGCTATTAAGGTATCCATCAAAAGCAGCAGGTTCTAATACATAATCTATAATTCTATAGTCTGATCCAACTACGCTAAGAGAATCATTATTAACCATTAATAGCCTAAAGGGAGGAGCAACAACATCCCCATTTTCATCAGATACTCTATAAACTAATTCGGCTCTATTTATTAGCCAATTTTCTTTACGTATAGTGTCTAGTTGAATCTCATCAGTAAATAGTTTAATATTAGCTTCAAGTCCAGCCATACCTTGAAGGTATATCATTTCAGAACCATTAGCTGTATCATAAATTGGAGCTAATTGCTTTGTTAATAGAGCATCAGCATTACTCCTATCAAATTCGTACTTATTTACTCTAGAAAACTTATTGTCGAATTTCAATCCATATCCTTGCGGAGGAAGAGGATTTCCTTCATCATCAGTATCTTCATTTTTATAGTAAATAATTAATGAAGATTTTTTAAACATGTCAAATGTATAAACTGCTCCATCAGTACTTTCTGTATCAAACACAAGTCCATTTATATGGTTTGTAATAAAGTTTGCATTATCTACTAGATATGAAGGATCAGCATCAAGTATATTGTCTTGAAAATATTTATCTTCCAATTTCAGCCTAAGAGAAGGTGCTATCTTGTATATAATTGTAGTATCTGCTCCTGTACTTGTTGTATCAATGTAAGAAAGAGGAATACTATCAGAACTAAACTGAAACGTGTTACTAGGATATACTTCTCCATCTGCTATTATTGGCAACTCTGTATTGGAATAATATATACTATCAGGGTGAAGAAACTTATCTAGTTGAGATATTTTTATAGTAATAGGTATATTTTTATTACCATAAATTGAATCCGTATTATATGTCATAGTAGAGTCAGAATCAGCCTTGCCTAAATATGGCATTGTAAGAATTACCGAATCTACAGTGGGGTTCGTTCCAAAATCTGGTTCGAATTCAGATAAAGTAAGTTGAATACCAAAACTAGATTTTATTGAACCAAAAATAGGATCTTCATAAACTCCAAGTAGGTTTAAATTAGACCCACTACTAACGATACTATCTCTCTCGGTAGTATACGCTACAATCTTAGTATTTCTGTAAATACCCGATCCAAATTTCTCTCCATCTAGAAATCCTGAACCTATGGTATTCTCCTTCTTCTCACAGCTACCTAAAACAAAAAGTGTTATAGTAAAAATAGCCAGACCCCTGGCTATTTTTGATATTGAAAATGAATTCATTCTTAATCTATATTTTTTTCACAACCTCTATTTCAAAATAGAACTTGAGATTGTTTTTACTTACCAAAACTTTTCTAGTCTTCTCCTAGAACTTCATTATGATAGAAATTATTGTATGCTTCGGCAAAAACATCAATATCACTAAATGGTAAAACAGGAACTCCTGCACCGTCTATATAACTTGTAACATCTTCTGCTAAAACATCGCTTCCTAAAATTACACCATCAGAATAGCTAACGGCCAACTTAGTTAAGTTGTCTAAAGTAGGCGATTTTATTAAATCTAACTTATCATCAGTAATACCATCAAATTTAACTTTATCTATCATCTTAGAGTTTAACTCTTCCGTAAAACCAAAATTATAAACAGATGTTACAACCTTTGTTTCTGCAAACGTAGGGTCATCGTTATAAATAGTTTTCACGTACATAGGCAATAAACTTGCCATCCATCCACTTACATGAATAATGTCTGGAGTCCAGTTTAATTTCTTAACTGTTTCTAGAACACCTTTTGCATAAAAAATTGCTCTTTCATCATTATCCTCAAAGAACTTTCCTTTCGCATCTGCTACTACAGCTTTTCTTTTAAAGTACTCTTCGTTATCAATAAAATAAACTTGTAAACGTTCCTTAGGAATAGATGCAACTTTTATAATTAAAGGTTGATCCATATCGTTAACTACCAAATTCATACCCGATAAACGTATAACTTCGTGCAACTGATGCCTCCTTTCGTTGATTGCTCCATAACGAGGCATGAAAATCCTTACTTCGTTTTTCAATTCATTCATCTTCTTTGGCATCTCTAAAGACATCGCAGATATTTGATTTTCAGGAAGATAAGGTATTGCTTCCGATGACACGTATAGTATTCTTCTTTTTTTCATATATGATAAATGAAGTTAAATCATGTATTTGAGTTTGCAAAAGTACAAAAAGTATCTTATTTATTATAGTTTTAAACATTAGCTTTGCACGATTATCACTGAAAGAACAAATTGTAAAATGCATATATTCAAAATAAAAGAGGAAATCAGTAAATATATTGATGATAAAAAAACTTTAATCAAGGCAATTGGTTTTGTTCCTACAATGGGAGCTCTGCATGAAGGACATCTATCTTTAGTTGAAAACTCAAAGAAGAGTAACGAATTAACTGTAGTAAGTATTTTTGTTAATCCTACACAATTTGATAATCCTGAAGATTTAAAAAAATATCCTTCTACGGTTAATCAGGACTTAGAATCACTAGAAAAAGCTGGAGTAGATGCTGTTTTTCTACCTACAACTGATGAGATCTATGGAGGCAATGTAGTTGCTGAAAAATATGACTTTGGCAACTTAGATAAAGTTATGGAAGGTCAACATCGAAAAGGACATTTTGATGGTGTAGCTACAATTGTAAAACTACTGTTTGATATTGTAAAACCTACCAATGCATATTTCGGAGAAAAAGATTTTCAGCAATTGCAAATAATTAAGAATATGGTAGTTCAGAAAAGACTGATAATAAATATAGTTCCGTGTGCTATTGTTAGAGAATCTGATGGATTAGCCATGAGTTCTAGAAATGTAAGACTATCAGAAAAACGTAGAAATGAAGCTCCTTTTATATACAAAACACTGAAAGAAGCATCCAAGTTATCTAAAACAAAAACAGTTAAAGAAGTCTATAACTTCGTAAGTGAGTGCTTTGATAAAAATAATTTATTGAAATTAGAATATTTTGAAATAAGAGATGAAACAAACCTATCTGAAGCTACTGATTTTCAACTAGATAAAAATTATAGAGCATTCATAGCAGTTTTTGCAGAGAATATCAGATTAATTGACAACATTAGACTATTTTAATTACTTTTGTTCGTTGCATATAAGTAACCTTTGTAGGTTTAGATATATAGCATAAATCTGATTACAAAATAAAATTATTAAAAATGAATATTGAGGTTATAAAATCTAAAATTCACAGAGTTAAGGTTACGGGAGCCGACTTAAACTACATTGGTAGTATAACTATTGACGAGGATTTATTAGATGCTTCAAATATTATTGAAGGTGAGAAAGTTCACATCGTGAATATTAATAACGGTGCAAGGCTAGTTACCTATGCAATTAAAGGTGAAAGAGGTAGTGGAGAAATTAATTTGAATGGACCTGCCGCTCGTTTAGTTGCTAAAGATGATATTGTAATCATTATTTCATACGCAAATATGGATTTTGAAGAAGCTAAGAAATTTAAACCTTGGTTGGTCTTCCCTAACGAAAACGACAATAGTTTGTAGAGGATATAGTTTATCTATAGTCTTATAGAAAACAAAATAGTGTTTTTTCATATTTTTATTATTAAAGAAACGAATTTAGCAAACAGGAAAAATCACACAAAAATGGTTTTTCCTGTTTGTTTGTTTGTTTATATTATATTTAAGGCAAATAAATCGTAAACCCATTATATGAACAAAAAGCTCATCAGTACTATTAAATATTCAATATTCTTTGCTATAGGAATATTGCTGATTTATTTAGTTTTTAAAGATGCTGACCTCGAAAAAATGTACAACGATTTAAAGTCGGCAGATTACAAATGGATGATACTTTCGTTTGTAATGGGATATGCTGCATATATATCTAGAGGATACAGGTGGCTGCAATTGTTAGAGCCAATGGGTTACAAACCAAAAGCCATTAATGCAATTAACTCAGTTGCAATAACATATTTCACAAACTTAGCATTGCCAAGAGCAGGGGAGGTTGCGAGAGCAACATCTTTAAACCAATCAGAAGATATTCCTGTAGATAAACTTCTAGGGACTATAGTTATTGAAAGGATTATTGATATGTTATTTCTTTTAAGTCTAATGATTCTCACTGTAATTATTAGATATGAAGATCTAATTAGTTTTTTTGAATCAGCAATGAGTCAAGAAGGTGTCGCCACTAGCGGTGAAGGATCTAGTTTCTTAATTTATTTTGGAATAACAATTACAGCATTAATATTCGTAGCATTTTTACTTAGAAACAGCATTAAGCAAACAACAATTTACGATAAGATTAGAGCATTTTTATCTGGCATAAAAGAAGGAATAAAAACAGTAAAACACATGAAAAACAAAGGTGCTTTTATTGCTCATTCTTTCTTTATTTGGATAATGTACTACCTAATGGTTTATGTTGTTTTCTTTGCAATGCCAGAAACTAGTAATCTTACAGTATCTGACGGGGTATTTATTATGGCTGTTGGATCATTAGGAATGATAGCCCCTGTACCTGGTGGAATAGGTGCTTATCACGGCGCTGTAATGTTAGGATTGTTTCTTTTAGGAATACCTAAAGAAATAGGATTGAGTTTTGCGGTTATTGTACACACTACTCAAACACTAGTAGCAATAATATCTGGACCAATTGCAATTTTTATGACTTCAATTGCAAAAGGTAAGAAAATGAAGTTATATAATAATTAATAATTATAAACACACAAAAATTAAACTTAAAAAATGGATACACTATCACTACATTCAAGCTGGGGACTTACTACTTTAATTTTGATTGCATTGGCAATTATAAGTTCTATAATTGGGTTAAAATCAAACAGAGATTTAGCTATAATACAGAGAAAGTTTTCTCTTTACGCATTAATAGCAGTTCATATACAAGTAATATTAGGTTTTATATCTTATACAGTATCACCACATACTGTAGCAGCAATGTCTAATTTTGGTGCAGCAATGAAAGATTCCCTTTTAAGACTTTTTGCAGTAGAGCACCCTTTAATGATGATAATTGGTGCTGTACTAATAACAATTGGTTATACCAAAGCAAAGAAAGCTGTTGATGCTAAAGTTAAATACAAAAAAATACTTATATATTACAGTATAGGACTTTTATTAATTTTATCTAGAATCCCTTGGGCTCAGTGGGGGACTCATTAGTAGTTAAACGTTTTGAATGATTAATTATGAGTTGTTTTTACAAACAATTCAACTATGTATTAATAACTACGGTTACTGAGCGAAGCCGAAGTAAACAGTTCAACAAACAATAATGATTGAGTTAAGCGAAAAAAGATACGAAAGAGCAGTCTTAGTTGGAGTAATTTCACAAAGACAAAGCGAAGAGCAATCAACTGAATATCTAGACGAACTAGAGTTTTTGGCCACAACTGCTGGAGCAAAAGTTCATGGTAGATTGGTTCAGAAATTAGATGTACCTAATCCTAAAACTTTTTTAGGTGTTGGTAAAATTGAAGAATTAAGACAATTTATAGAAGATAAAGGTCTTGATATTGCCATTTTCGATGACGAACTTTCGCCTGCTCAAATACGTAATATCGAAAAGATTATCGAAGTTAAAATACTTGACAGAACTAATCTTATTCTCGATATTTTTGCTCGACGTGCTCAGACTTCTTATGCTAGAACACAAGTAGAATTAGCTCAATACCAATACCTGCTTCCACGTTTAACAAAAATGTGGACACACCTCCAAAAACAAAAAGGAGGAATAGGAATGAAAGGTCCTGGTGAAACTGAAATTGAAACTGACAGACGTATAGTTAGAGATAGAATTTCTTTGCTTAAAAAGAAACTTACTACTATTGACAAGCAGATGGCTGTGCAACGCAAAAATCGTGGAAGCATGGTTAGAGTTGCAATTGTTGGATATACCAATGTTGGTAAATCTACACTTATGAATGTATTGAGTAAATCGGATGTATTTGCAGAGAATAAACTTTTTGCAACACTCGATACTACTGTACGAAAGGTTGTTATTGAGAATTTACCTTTCTTACTTACCGATACCGTTGGATTTATACGCAAACTTCCTACTCAACTTGTAGAGTCTTTCAAATCTACTCTCGACGAGGTTAGAGAAGCAGATTTATTAATTCACGTTGTAGATATCTCTCATAAGAATTTTGAAGAACACATTGGGTCAGTAAATAAAACTCTAGAGGAAATAAGAAGTAGCGATAAAGAGTCCATCCTTATTTTTAACAAGATTGATAACTTCTCTTATGTAGAAAAGGAAGAGGATGATTTAACTGAAAAAACAAACGAGAACATCTCTCTGGATGAATGGAAAAAAACTTGGATGGCCAAGATGGGGAAAAAAGTTCTTTTCATCTCTGCTACCGAAAAAGAAAATATAGATGAGTTAAAGAGATTGTTGTACAACACAGTCAGAAAAATTCACATAGACCGTTTTCCATACAATAATTTCTTGTATCCTAATTATGAGGTAGAGGAGGAAGAATGAATAT
This sequence comes from Ichthyobacteriaceae bacterium, assembly GCA_016744755.1. Taxonomy (GTDB): domain Bacteria; phylum Bacteroidota; class Bacteroidia; order Flavobacteriales; family JADGDT01; genus JADGDT01. Next base: position 49,114 of record JADGDT010000009.1, read on the forward strand.
AGGTAGCTCACAAGTCGCATAGCGACGGCTCATATCTCACTTTGATGCTTCAGCTTCAAAAAAAATGCGATAAAGATTAATCTTCATCGCATTTTTTATATTTATATTTTAAACCTTATTGCATTCTCTTTGCTTCTATACTCAAAGTTGCATGAGGAACTAATTTTAAACGTTCCTTATTAATCAACTTACCTGTAACTCTACATATTCCGTAAGTTTTATTCTGAATACGTAAAAGTGCGTTATTCAAATCTCTGATAAATTTTTCTTGACGACCAGCCAATTGAGCATTTGCTTCTTTTGATAATGTTGAAGCACCTTCATCAAATGATTTAAATGTAGGCGACGTATCGTCAGTCCCATTATTCAAGTCATTTAAGTAAGACTGTCTAATAATATTTAAATCATGTTCAGCTTTTGCAATCTTCTCTTCTATCAAAGTTTTGAATTCTCCCAAATCCTCCTCAGAGTATCTTTCTTTAATGTCTGCTAATTTCATAGGTGTATAAGTTTTAGTTAATATTAAGAATACAATCTTCACGAAATACTTCGTAAAACTTCCTCATAATATACAACGAAATAGCTGAGAATACAAGGTTTTATCCCTAATTATATTTTAGTTAATTTAATGTTTGTAATTATTTCATCAAACTCAATTTCGTATCCTCCTTCTACAGAATCTACTAAAACTAGTTCTTTAGTTAATGTTTCACTTTTAATGTATTCTGAATTATCTACAACAGCTTTATCTATTTCGGCTACTTTTTCTAACTCAACATGAATCTGATCTGTGACTTCAAAACCAGAATCTTTTCTAAGGTTTTGAATTCTATTTACTAACTCACGTGCAATACCTTCCGATTTTAACTCTTCGGTGATTGTAACATCAAGAGCAACGGTAATTCCGTTGTGGTTTGCAACAGTCCATCCTTCAATATCCTTAGTCGTAATTTCTACTTCGGCAAGTGCTAAACTAACTTTTTTCCCATTAATTTCTACTTCTATCTCACCATTTTTTTCAATAATCGAAATTTCATCTTGTCCGAACTTTGCAATAGCCTGACCTACAAAACGCATTTCCTTACCAAATTTTGGCCCAAGTGCCTTAAAATTAGGCTTTATACTTTTTACCAAAATTCCAGAAGCATCAGAAAGCAATTCAATTTCCTTAACATTTACTTCAGCTAAAACTAAATCAGAAATTGCTTCAATTTGCTTTTTAATAGCTTCATCAAGTACAGGAACCATAATTTTCTGTAATGGTTGTCTAACTTTCAACTGATCTTTTTTACGTAAACTCAACACCATTGATGTTAAATTCTGAGCCATACGCATTTCTTTTTCTAGTACAGCATCAACTTCACTAGCATCGTAAACTGGCCAATCTGCTAGGTGAATAGATTCAAAATCCTCTTTTCCTGTAGTAGCATTAAGGTCTTTGTACAATTTATCCATAAAGAATGGAGAAACTGGAGATGCTAATTTAGCAACTGTATTTAAACAAGTATATAAAGTTTGGTAAGCAGATATTTTATCTTCTTGATAATCGCCTTTCCAGAAACGTCTTCTACTTAAACGTACAAACCAGTTACTCATATTCTCCGAAACAAAATCTTGGATAGCACGCGCAGCACGAGTAGGCTCATATTCTTCCATGCTCTCAGTTACAACTTTTACAAGAGTGTTTAACTCAGATAAAATCCAACGGTCAAGCTCTGGTCTGTTCTCAATATCAGCTTCAGAATATGTAAATCCATCGATATTGGCATAAAGTGCAAAGAAATTATATGTATTGTAAAGTGTTCCGAAAAACTTACGTCTAACTTCTGCAATTCCTTCTAAATCAAATTTAAGATTGTCCCAAGGTTGAGCATTAGAAATCATGTACCAACGTGTTGCATCGGGGCCATACTGCTCTAAAGTTGTAAACGGATCAATTCCATTCCCAAGACGCTTACTCATTTTCTGACCTTTCTTGTCGAGTACAAGTCCATTTGAAACTACATTCTTGTATGCAACAGAATCAAAATTCATAGTTGCAATAGCATGTAAAGTATAGAACCATCCACGAGTTTGATCAACTCCTTCAGCAATAAAATCAGCAGGGAAAGCTTTATTCTCGTCAATCATTTCTTTATTCTCGAAAGGATAATGCCACTGAGCATAAGGCATAGAACCAGAATCGAACCAAACGTCTATTAGGTCAGCCTCTCGCTTCATTGGTATTCCTTTTGCCGAAACCAAAGTAATCTCATCGACAATATGTTTGTGAAGATCAATTTTTCCGTAGTTATCGCTACTCATATTACCAACCTCAAACTCCTCGAAAAGGTTTTTGTCCATAACACCCGCTTCAACAGCTTTCTGCATTTCTGCTTTAAGCTCCTCAATAGATTCTACAAGAATTTCTTCTGTACCATCTTCCGTACGCCAGATAGGTAATGGGATTCCCCAATAACGAGAACGAGATAAATTCCAGTCGTTAGCATTGTCTAGCCAATTTCCAAAACGACCAGTACCAGTAGATTCTGGTTTCCAGTTAATTGTTTTATTAAGCTCACTCATTCGTTCACGCTTCTCCGTAACTTTAATAAACCACGAATCTAACGGATAGTAAAGAACAGGTTTATCTGTACGCCAACAATGAGGATAAGAGTGAACATATTTTTCAGCTTTAAAAGCCTTATTTTCAGTTTTAAGTTTTATTACCAATTTTACATCAGTAGATTTCTCTGGAGCTTCGCCATCGGCATAATATTCGTTCTTCACGTAATCTCCAGCAAACTCACCCATGTGTTCGGTAAATTTTCCTTCGAGATTTACAAGAGGAACAGGATTTCCGTTATCATCTAAAACCAACAATCCTGGCACACCTGCATTTTTAGCAACCAAAGCATCATCGGCACCAAAAGTAGGTGCAGTGTGTACAATACCTGTACCATCTTCGGTAGTAACAAAATCGCCAGATATAACTTGGAAAGCATTCTCAGCATTTTCGTAAGGTTGTGCATAAGGTAGAAGTTGCTCGTAATGAACTCCTAAAACATCAGCTCCTTTAAATTCTTTAATAATTTGATACTGCTGAATTTTGCCTTTTTTGATGATGGCTTCATCCTTATTCAATCCATCAGGATGAGGGAAGTGGTGAGCACCAACAATAATTTCGTGAGTAGATGGAGCTACAAAATATTTCAAAAACAAATTCTTAGCCAAAACAACATTAGTTTCTTCAAAAGTGTATTGGTTAAGAGTTTTTACTAAAACATAATCAATTTTTTTACCAACCGTAAGAGCTGTATTCGATGGCAAAGTCCAAGGAGTAGTTGTCCAAGCAAGAAAATGAATATCTCCCTCAACATCTTTCAATACATCAGTGTAAGTAGATGGTGTGGCTTTGAACTGTGCAATTACAGTGTTGTCGGTTACATCACGATAACAACCTGGTTGATTAATTTCGTGCGAACTCAAACCTGTACCCGCTTTTGGTGAGTAAGGCTGAATTGTATATCCTTTATAGATAAGTCCTTTTTTATAAAGCGACGCTAATTGCCACCAAACAGACTCAATATATTTACTTGTATATGTAACATAAGGATCTTCCATGTCAACCCAATAACCCGAAAGTCTAGTTAAATCATTCCAAACATCAGTATATTTCATCACCGCTTTTTTACAAGCGTTGTTGTATTCTTCAACAGAAATTTTAGTACCTATATCTAACTTAGTAATACCAAGTTCCTTTTCTACACCAAGCTCAACCGGAAGACCATGAGTGTCCCAACCAGCCTTACGGTTAACCTGATAACCTTGTAGAGTTTTAAAACGACAAAATAAATCTTTAATAGTACGCCCCATCACGTGGTGAATACCTGGCATACCATTTGCCGATGGTGGACCTTCATAAAATACGTAAGAGTCTTTACCCTCACGACTTTTCATACTCTTATCGAAAATCTTTTTATCCTCCCAAAATTCAAGAATTTCTCCTGCAACCTTTGGTAAATCTAAACCTTTATATTCTGTAAATTTCATATCCGTTGTTTAACTGATGAATCGTTGAA
>JADGDT010000107.1 GCA_016744755.1 Ichthyobacteriaceae bacterium
CAAGAGGATATAGAAATATCAATAATTTTATCAATATGATATACTTTACTTGTGGTAAGCTGAAATTTGATTACCCACTATATTTGACATAGACCCAAATCACTAATATAGTAAGTGGAATAAAAGCACCAAAAGGTGAGTTTATCCACCCAATATTAAAGGTATATGGAGACTTAAGGTTTGCATGTAAGAAAGTTAAAAGTACTTAATTCAGGATGTTTGATTATTATTGTTAACTTTGTTTCAAATAAAGAAGATATGGAAAGAATATTAATAGATAAAAATGGCAAAGATACTGGTGTTAGGGAAAACAGAAGAGGAGCTATGTACATCAACAAAAAAGTATTTTTTTCTGATGAAAAAGTTTCTAGAACTCTCTCAAGACTCAATAAATCAGGTATTGTAAAAATAGAAATACATAAAAAAGAATAGTGTAATGCCTTATAATATTTGGATATTTCCTTTGCTCAGTGGATATTATTTCATTAATAATTTTGTGTATTACAAATATCGATTTCAAAGAGTAGATTCTCAAAGATTAATTTTTCATTCAATAATCGCGGGAATATTTTCATTCATATTAATCTATGGATTAAGGCTTTTTCTCGAATTATTTTTCTCCAACAAAATTCAATTAGTTCACGATTGGATATATGGTAATTTCATTATTGAAAGACAACCTTTATTGATGACATCAACATTAGGGTTTTTAATTGTAATAGCATTGGTTAAAATCACAAATAAGATTCTTGAAAAATGCGATTATTTTAAACTTAAAAAACCTGTAGAGCATGCAGTAGATAAATATGGTGACGAAATAGAACAATTATTTAAATACTCATTCTTAGACAAATCATTAGTTCAAATAACTCTAAAAAATGAAAAAGTTTACGTTGGATACGCTTCCGAAATTCTACCTCCTAAACAAACAAACTTTTTAAAACTTATACCAGTAATAAGTGGTTATAGAGAGCCTATTACAAAACAGATCACATTTAATACCGAATATTTAGAAGTACTAAATTTAATTGAAAGTGATCCTGAAAAATATCAAAGCATAAATCTAGATATAATAATAAAGCAAGATGAAATATTGATAGCTAATATTTTTGACATTGATATATATCAGAAATTTAGCAATTCTTAGGAATAAAACCTACCCCTAATAAATAGGCCCATGAGCGGGTTGTAAGACCCAGCGATGAGTCTAGTGTTGAACTACACCCGCTAGAGTCTTCTATATGCCTATTGGCGGGTTTGATGTTTTCCTTTTGATTTTCAGACTAAAGAAAAGATAGAAAATCACAGTCACTAAGTATTATTTGTGTGTTTTAGAAGATTTCATTAGTAGAGTTTATTCTTCTATTTCCAGATTTTAAAAGTTTGAAGAACAAAATACAAACTCACTAAGTAGTCCATCACTTCAACATATAATGAGCTACAAACAATAATGTTAAACCACCTCATCAGCAGGATAAAAACATCAAGAATACCTGAAAAATTTTCGTATTTTTGCACGAAATTTTGTTCAAAGAAAACATACATGGCAAAGAGTAAAACAGGAAGTTCATTATCTCCCGAAAAATATATTAAAACTAGAGCTAGAACTCTAGAAATTAAAACATGCTACATTACCGCAAATTGGAAAAGTGCAGGTATTGCAACTATCATAGTTTCGAGACAACACAAAAATGGAAATGTAACCCATGCCTTATATCAAGTTGATTTATTATCTCAAGGTGTTATCAATACTTTTTTTGAGTTTAATCTTGCAGGAGACAAGTATGGAGATGTAATAAAATATTACATTAAAGAGCAAAATTTAGTTTCTTGTTCTTACGATTTGGTTCACCAAGTTATTTATGGAGCTTACGATTTTGCTTCACAATCAAAACTAAAAGCTCATAAAGATTTTACTTTAACTCAATTTGTTTTAGAACCAAAATCTCACATTGTTAAAGAAAAAATCGACATTGATTTCGGAGAAAATGGCAAGCCTCTTGTAATTATTACTCTAGAAGACGATAAAAAGAAATTGATTTCTACCCTAGAAAAAAATATTGGCGCTGATAATTTCAATGTTATACACATTTCTGAATTAGCAGAAGAGCAAGATCATGAACACACTCATGACCACGAACATACCCATAATCACGAACATGAACATGAACATCATCACGATCACAACCACCACGATAAAAATGCTTTCGACCTACCTGATTTTGCAACGCCATCAAAAGCATTAGATAAGGATAACGTAGAAAATTGGACTGAGCAAGATTGGCAAGATTTTGAAGAAGGTAAAAAGGAGATTACTCCTAAAATGACTCTTCAGGTAATTGATTTCATGTACGATTCTCATTTTACTGACGAAGAAATTGACAGTAAAATAAACCTAGATTTAGTCGATTTTAAGAAATTAAATGTATCCCGTGAACCCGTTGCAGAAAACAACAGCTTTGCATCAAAAGAAGAAGAAGATAGAATCAATAATATTTACCTTGAAGTTCTTGAAAACCCAAGTCAAAAACACCTAGAACTTTTAGAAGGGGAATTAGCAATAAATTCAAACAATCCTCAGTTGTATAGTTACCTTGCAAATACAAACATAAAATTAGGGAATTTACATAAGGCAGACGAATGGACAGAATTGGGATTCAACAGATTCCCGAAATACTTGTTTGGTCAAATTTCGTATGCACAAACTTTGTTACAAAAAGGACTTTCTACAAAAGTTCCTGAAGTATTCAATAATAGTTTCGATTTAGTAACACTCCTACCAGACAGGAAGGAATTTCATATTTTAGAAGTAATTAACTTTTACTCCATCATGAGTTTGTATTTCACAACACAAGGAGATATTGCCTCGGCAAATGTTTACTGGAAAGAGTTAAAAGAAATAAACGAAAGAGAAGAAGAATTAGTTCTATTAGCCGAAAATGAGTTGATGGTACTTAAAGCAAAAATATTAAAAGGAGAATAAATCAATTTGCAATGAACAATTTGCAATGAGCAATGAATAAACATTGATAATTGAACATTGATAACTGATAATTGAAAAAAAGATGGCAAGAAATAGAAATAAGAATTTGATATTAGAAAACCTAACGCTTACAGATGCAGGAGCAAAAGGCAAAGCAGTAGGACATGCCGAGGATGGACGTGTTGTGTTTGTAACAGGGGCAATCCCTGGTGATGTTATTGATGCAAGAGTTACAAAAAAGCGTAAGGCAATGTACGAAGCTACACCTGTGGCAATACATACTTATTCCGATAAACGTACAGAACCAAAATGCGAGCATTTCGGTACTTGTGGTGGTTGCAAGTGGCAAAACATGGATTACAAATATCAGCTAGAATACAAGCAAAATGAGGTAATAAACAATCTAGTCAGAATTGGTCATATAGAATTACCAGAGGTTACTCCTATTTCTGCATCATCAGAACAATATTTCTATAGAAACAAAATGGAGTTTTCTTTTTCTGATACTCGTTGGATTACAGTAGAAGAAATGGAAGATGGAAAAGAAATATCTGATCGTAATGCATGTGGATTCCACATACCTGGACGTTGGGATAAAATACTAGATGTAAAAAATTGCTATCTTCAAGAAGAGCCATCAAACGACATTCGTCTTGAGGCTAAACAGTTTGCAGAAGATAATAACTACGAATTTTTCAACCCATATTCTCAAGAAGGATTCCTTAGAACTATGATGGTAAGAACATCTTCTACAGGAGATATTATGGTTGTAATTCAGTTTGCAAAAGAAGATGTTGCAAAACGTGAAGCTATACTTAATCACCTAGTAGAAAAATTCGCTAGTATAACAGCTTTGATGTACACAATAAACTCTAAGGGAAATGATTCCATGTACGATTTAGACATAATTACATACAAAGGGCAAGATCATATTTTCGAAGAAATGGAAGGATTGAGATTTAAGATTGGTCCAAAATCGTTCTATCAAACTAATTCTAAACAGGCTTACGAGCTTTATAAAATCACTAGAGATTTTGCTGATTTAAAAGGAGATGAACTTGTTTACGATTTATACACTGGTACTGGTACAATTGCTCAATTTGTAGCAAAGAAAGCAAAAAAAGTTATTGGCGTAGAAGCAGTTCCTGATGCAATTAGAGATGCAAAAGAAAATGCAAAGAACAACGGAATAGAGAACACTGTATTTTATGCTGGTGATATGAAAGACGTTTTTAACGATGATTTTATTGCAAAAAACGGAACTCCAGATATTATAATTACCGATCCTCCACGAGATGGAATGCACAAAAATGTAATTGCAAAAATCCTAGAAATTGGAGCTTCACGCATTGTTTACGTTAGTTGTAACTCTGCAACACAAGCACGTGATCTAGCATTAATGAACGAAATGTATAAAGTTGTGAGAATGCAATCTGTTGACATGTTTCCACAAACTCATCATGTAGAGAATGTTGTATTGCTTGAGAAACGATAATTTTGTTGAACTGTTGAACTGTTGAACTGTTGAACTGTTTAACTGTTTAACTGTTGAGTTGTGTATTTGATAAGTTGATTTGGCTTAGTTCTAATAATCACCGCTTTTTCAATAAATTTATATCCCTTTTTTGACAAAGGAATAGCTTATTGAAAAAGCTAATTTTATTTTTTGATTCTTTAGGGATAGTGCAAAATAAAAAGTTGTGGCAGTTTAAATAGGTCAGTTAATTTGTATTGGCTACACAACCAACAGCTACACAACAATACTTTATCTTTATAATCAATTAATAGTTAAATTTTCAACAATTAAACATTTGATCAATTCAACAGTTAAACATTAATTAACTAATCATTTTTTTTTACATTTGGATATGATAAAAAAACTAAGTCTAACTTTTTTTCTCGGAATAATGCTATTACTTAGTGGTTGCGAATCTACAGGTATTTGTACCGAACCCGTTACCCCTAAATTAATGATAGGCTTTTCTGACTTTGACAACTTAGGAAATCCAGAAGACATTGACCCTCCTAGCGATCTTAAAATTTATGGCACCAAAGATGGTACTGATATTGGTACATCTAATGAAGAGAACTTTATATTTCCTGGTTTAACACAAACTGACGAAAATAAACGTATAGCTTTGATATTTGATGTGAATAGAGATAGCCTAACTTACATTTTTAAATTCGAAGGAGATATTTTTGACACCTTAAGAATTAACTATATTAGAGAAAATAGATACATTAATAAAAACTGTGGATATAAAACTGTATTTCAGCAAGTAGAATTAGATTATTATTCTACAAATGCAATTGACTCAATTATCTTACTTACCGAAAACATAGAATATGACACCGAGCAACATATCAAAATATTTAATAAATAGATTTTTTATTTTATTGTTGTTATCGAGTACTATTGTATTTGGTCAGGATAAAATAGATAATAAAGAAGAAGCCAAGGCTGAAAAAACTATTTCTCCAAGCGATACTATACCTTATAAATATGGGTTGCGTATTGGAATTGATTTAGGCGGACCAATATCTATGTTAATAGATAGCGACCACAAATTATTTAAAGGTAATTTTGATGCTCGTGTTTACAAAAAATACTTTGTTTCAGGCGAAATGGGATATGAATTGTATAAGTACAAAACCGAAAATTTAAATTATACTACAGATGGTTCTTTCATTATGCTTGGTGGAGATTACGATATGCTAGGATACACACCTGGAAGAAACGACTTATTAGCTTTTGGAGTTAGATATGGACTTGCTAAATTTAGCCAAACTGTAGATGAATATAAAATACAAAACGGCTATTGGTTAGATGACACATTTATAAGCAACATCGAAGTTCAAGAAGCTTATGCACATTGGATAAACTTAAGAATAGGTTTAAAGGTAGAAGTACTTCACAATTTCTACCTCGGGTTTTCCGGAGGAGTAAATTTTTTATTTCTTGACACTAATTTAGATAATTTCGACAATTTATATATCCCCGGATTTGGAGAGAATAGGAATAACAAATCATGGGTATTTAATTATACTGTAATGTACCTTTTGCCATTTAATTAAATCTAAATATGAAAAAGTTAACGTCAATACTTGTATTAAGTGTCATATATTTTTCTTGTAGCAGAGGATTAGATTCTGTTGAATGCGATAGTAAAAATACAGATGAAGGGATAATTGTGAGCAGCGTTGATTTTGGTTCTTGTATTTATAATTTAGAAAATAAAACATTCATTGTTCAAGATTCTATTGGATACATAAACTTGCAATTAGAAATCAAAAATGCAACTATAGGTGACGATAGTTGCTCTTTCCCCTCTATTGTTTTCAATGACACCACAAACACCCTACTAGGTCAATACGCACAAGCTACGGGATGCACGATAAACTTCAATAGAAATGTTGAAGTTGATTCTACTACAAAACAAGCTAACTACATTATCAACCCCGAAGGTTGTGGAGATTGCGAAATGCTTGGGTATAGCTACAACTTTGTTCTAGTTGAAAAAATTGATAGTACATACTCTATTCTTTTTAACGGAGAAGTTAAATAAAACTCTTGACAAGATTCTAAACATTATTTTATATTTAATGTAATAGATGAGAGTATTTTATGTACTTTGTCAGCTCTAAATTTTACTATATTCCATGTCCTTTTTTGCTAAAAATATTAAGCTACTTAGACAACGAAAGCATTTATCCCAAGATGCTGTTGCCAAAGAACTTGATTTAACAAGATCATCTCTGAGTGGATACGAAAATTCAACTGCTCAAGCACCTTACGAAGTACTAATAAAACTATCTAGTTTTTATAATATTTCCATTGATATTATTCTAAAAAAAGATATTTCTAAAATTCCAGACAAGAACCTTTCCAATATGGAACTAAATGGAAATTATGATATCTATGGAACACAACTCAGAACTCTTGTAACATCTTCTTCTGACGATACAAAACCTAATTCGGAGCTAGTACCTATACAAGCTATAAGCGTTTACAGCACCAATTATAACGACCCTGAATTCATTAAAGATTTACCATTGATGAAATTGCCTTTTTTGGCAGATAGCAAAAAATACAGAGCTTTCCCTATTACTGACGAATCTATGACTCCTGCTACAAAAGGATCTTATGTTGTTTCGGAATACTTTACAGATTGGAGTAACATTGTTGATGGGGAGTATTATGTAATTGTTAGTGAAAGTAAGGGAGTATTATTCAAACAAATTTTTAATAACAATCCCAATGACAAGAGTATTCAAATGTGTTCCAACGATCCTATCTTCGAACCTTTCGATATTAAAATGTCTGATATAAAAGAAGTGTGGAAATTTGTTAGCTACATCGGTAACTCATTTAGAGAAAACAACAGTTCAAATGACCACCTGTATTTTACAGTTAAGGAATTGCAGAGGAAAATAAAAAATATTGAGAAACATATTAAAATATAAAAAGGAGGCCAATTGGCCTCCTTTTTATATTTTGCTTTAATCTACCTTAGAATTTAAAAGCTAATCCCAAAATTATTTGAGAACCTCTATTATCAAAACTAGAGTCATCTTGGCCAGCTATTGACATTTCATGTTTAATAGCTCCTTCGTATCTTAAGTCAACCATAATTCTACCAAGCTCAACACCTGCACCTATCTGACCTCCTACACTCATAGCATCATTAACTACAACTTCAACATCATCTTTATCTACACTAGATCCAAGATTCCAAGACATTACTGGGCCAGCATAAATTCTGAAAATTGCTAATTTAAATCCAGCCAATACAGGCAAATCAAATCTATTAGATCCTAAATTTGTTGCATCATTACCATCCTTATCTGTGATTTCAGCATTCAACCTTGTATAAGTTGGCTCTCCTTGAACATATAATCCTAATATAGGTATTTTAACTCTCAAAAATCCTCCAAGGTTATAACCTGCCTTACTGTTAATTACTGCACTAGGATCAATATTGTCAAAATCAATACTTGCATAGTTGTAATTCAATCCACCTTTGATACCATAAGATATCTGTGCATTTGATGTATTGTAAGCGACAAATATTATCGCAATAAGTAAAATCTTTTTCATTGTATGTATGTTTTTAAGTTGATTATAAATTTATGATATTTATGTAGCAAACCAAAATTTGTGCCAAAAAAAGACCGAGCATAAACTCGGTCTTAAAATTTTATGTGAAAAACATTATTTTTTCTTACTACTAGCTTGTTGCTTCTGGGCATCCGCCATCATATCGCTCATTTTCTGACTCCATTTAGATTTCTTCTTAACAGGCTTCTTCTTATTTTCCTGCATTTGAAGATGAATCTTATCTTCGTCAATAATATAAGTCTTAATAATAAATATCTGTATTATTGAAATAAAGTTAGATAAGAAATAATAGTAACTCAATCCTGAAGCATAGCTATTAAACCAGAAAACCATCATTACTGGCATCAAGTACATCATGTACTTCATGTTTGGCATACCTGGCTGTGTTGGTTGATTTGCACCAGCACCCGACATCATTGTATAAACCATCAATGCTACTGCCATCAACAATGTAAATAATGAAATATGATCGCCATAAAAAGGTATATAAAACGGTAACTGCATTATAGAATCGAAAGACGATAAATCGTCTGCCCAAAGGAAAGATTCTTGTCTCAATTCTATTGCTGACGGGAAGAAACGGAACATTGCAAACAAAATAGGCATCTGTAATAATGCAGGTAAACAACCAGCCATAGGGTTAACTCCTACCTTCTTGTACAGTTCCATTGTTGCCTGTTGCTTTTTGGTAGCATCAGCATCTTTATTCTTCTCATTCAATGCATCAACTTCAGGTTTTATTACCCTCATCTTAGCACTCGACAAGAAATTCTTGTAAGTAACAGGAGATAAAATCAACTTAACAATTAAAGTAATTATAAGAATGATTACTCCATAACTAAGTCCAAACCCTTCTAACCAATTAAATATTGGAATTACAAAGAAACGGTTTACCCATCCGAATATCCCCCACCCAAGTGGAATCAACTCGTCTAAGTTCTTTTTGTACGAATTAAGAATTTTATATTGGTTAGGTCCTATGTACATATTCATATCATAGTTAACAGAACCATTAACAACCTTCAAAGGAATTTTAGCTTCAAAAGTTTTTGTGAAATTATTCTGAACATGATTTACTTCATCTGTAAATTCATCGTGAGTTTTAGAAGATAACTCTGCTGTTTCAAAATTTGTCTGAGGTAACAATACCATAGAGAAGAATTGTTGTTTAAATGCTATCCAAGAAACATCACTCTCAACCTCGTCGCTAGTACCTCCAGCACTTAAGTAATCTGTTTTTCCACCCTCGTACTCATAATCAAGAGTGGTGTACATGTTTTCGTTCTTGAAGCTCTTTTCTGTACGATTTGCGTTAAGTTTCCAATTTATAGCAACAGATTTATTAGCATCAATAATATTTTCAAGACCAACAGTTCTAATACTAAAATCAAGCATGTAATCATCAGCCTTAAGAGTATAAACATACTCTAAATACTGAGACTCCGAAACTTTAGCTCTCAACGACAAAATCTGGTTATCACCATCGTTAGTCAATGTTGGAGAAAAATACAAGTCTTTAGTATTAAATACTCTGTTGTTCTGAGTACTAAACTCTATCCCGAAACTACCGTTATCTTTATTTATAAGATATAGGTCTTCTTTTGATGAAGTTAAATACTCTTTCAATTGAGCCTCTACTATCTGCCCCCCTTTATTAGAAAAAGTAAGTTTCAGTAACCCGTTATCTAAAATAGTTGTAGCATCATCATTTGCCGATTCCAAAGATGCTGAGTAATAAAACTCACCATACTTAAGTTTCTTGCTCTCATCTAATTTAGTAGAATCTATAACTACTTCTGGTTGAAAGTTTTCTGTTTCAGTAACAGCAGGTTTCTCTACCTGTTCCGTATTCGATATATTTTGTTGTTCTTCTACTGGTGGCTCCTGTATGTACATAAAATACATAAGAATTGCTCCCATTAGTACAAAACCAATTAGAGAATTGGCATCAAATTTACTTTTTTGTTGCATCTAGTTTCTTTCTATTTTAATGAATGATATAAACTCGCCTTAACGAAGTTTACAAACAGCGGATGCGGACGCATCACTGTACTCTTATATTCTGGGTGGAATTGAACTCCAACAAACCAAGGGTGATCTTCTATTTCTACAATCTCAACTAATCCTGTGTCAGGGTTAAATCCTGATGCCTTCATGCCTGCATCTTCGTATTCTTTTTTATAATCGTTATTAAATTCATAACGATGACGGTGACGTTCTGATATAATTTTATCTTCATAAACATCACTAGCAATAGAACCTTCAACCAATTCGCATTTCCATGCTCCAAGTCTCATTGTCCCTCCCTTTTCAGTAATATTCTTCTGCTCATCCATTAAGTTAATAACTGGACAAGAAGTTTCTTCGTCAATCTCTGTAGTTTGAGCAGTTTTATAACCTAGTACATTTCTACCAAACTCTATAACAGCCATCTGCATACCTAAACAAATTCCGAAGAAAGGAATTTTATTTACACGTGCATATTCTACAGCATCAATCTTACCTTCAATACCTCTTTCTCCAAATCCTGGAGCTACAAGAATACCATCAAGTCCACCAAGTTTTTTCTCGATATTCTCTTCTGTCAAGCTTCCTGAATGTACCCAACGAATTTTAACTTTTGTTTCGTGAGTAGCTCCTGCGTGAATAAATGCTTCAGTAATAGATTTGTAAGAATCATGTAATTCTACATACTTTCCAACCAAACCAATTTCTACTTCGTGCTTAGGATTTTTAAAATTATCAACAAAAACATTCCACACTTTCATGTCTGGAGTAACTTTGTGATCTAAATGGAAGTGATCTAACACAACTTGATCTAATTTCTCATCTAGCATAAGATTTGGAACATCGTAGATTGTTGACGCATCTAAAGACTCAATTACAGCATCTTTACGAACATTACAAAACAATGCTAACTTATCTTTTACTCCTTCAGGAATCTTGTGTTCAGAACGACAAACCAAAACATCTGGTTGAACACCACTT
>JADGDT010000108.1 GCA_016744755.1 Ichthyobacteriaceae bacterium
TGATAAATAGTGAACTATGAAATAGATAGTTAGAAAAATAAAAAAAACTACATAATTTTTAACAAACTAAATAAATGGAGTTTTTAGAAGTCCCCTTAAGAAGATAATAGTTTAGACCTGAACAAACTCACCTATAATCAGATACATTGTTGTACGATTAAAACTATGTCAATATATTCTGGACTGAAAATTAGATTTTGTGTGTAAGCCTTCTGTAAACTACATATCAAATTCTGGGAAATTATCTTTTGTAGGTATTAATTCATAAATCTTATTAGCCTTTTGTGAAGCAATATTTTCCAAAACATATTTCATCCATTTAGTTGGATTAATATTGTTCATGGCACAAGTTCCAAAAAAGGAATACATCATAGTTATTCTTTGAGATGCTTCGTGAGAACCTGCAAACACGTAGTTTTCACTGCCTAAATCAAGAGGTCTTATTTTATTTTCGATATTGTTGTTATCAATTTATTGGCAACAAGCTGAAAAAGCCTACTAAATTGAAAATTCATCTGTGAAATTTGAAATAAAATCTTGAATATACTTTTTATATTTATCAGCAGAACGAATAACTAAAAAATGATTTCTCGTTAATCGATGTTTTCTTTAAGTTTTCTCGCATTACCCACGATAGTCCCCTAATACTATATTGACTATCTAACTGTTTACCATTGAATAACCAAATATGTGGATTTTCTGCTTTTAAATACTTTTTCAATCCATATGACATGGTTGGTGATAGAGGTAATATTCTATCTTTCTTATACTTGCTTTGGCGAATATGTATTGTCATACGCTCAAAATCAACATCAGATATTTTAAGATTTATAACTTCTTGTCCTCGTAAACCTGCTGAATATATTAAAGTTAAAACTATACGTTGCTTTAGTAGTGACGGTGCCAAAAACAACTCTCTAAGTTCTTTACGATTTAGAATAATAGGTAGTTTGGTCTCTCGTTTTAAGCTAGGTAATGCTATTGCATTTTTATTCATACCTAGTAGTCGATAATAATAGCGGAGACCATAAACCATATGCTTAAAACTACTACGTGAAGGAGATTTTGGATCGCGAGCTAGAGATACCAAATACTCATTAATCTCATCTTCACTTACTTGTTCTGGTAGCCTTTTAAAATGGAGTACAAACAAAGCTATGCGTCTTCCATAATTACTTAAGGTACTTTCACTTTGTCTTCGTAAAGTAACTTGTTGTGATAATTTCACAAGTACTTTTTTGAAACCAGGAACTACAATAATTGCCCGTTCCAAAATGGTTGGAGAGATTCTATTTCTCATATCTGTATCTTTTAAAATTAGTATTACAGATATAGTAGACTATTTTTTTTGAATTCACTACTTTTGAACTAGAGATGAGCTAGCCGCCGTTGGCGGATTTAGTTCAACAAAGGCTATAGTGCATATGGCGTATATTTTGGTTTCAATAAAAAAATAGCCTTGAAAATAACGCCCACAAGCTTATTTTTTCTATTTTTAGAAAAGTAATTTATAGAAAAATAAACTTGCTAATTGGTACTTTACAATATTATTGAGAAACGCCATACGCACTATAAACCGGTCGTTACCTGCAAGGCGTGTACGAAACTTGACTCTTAAAATCAGAATAATAAAAGGTATAATAAAGAAAAAATCAGTAAGTTTATATTTTGAATATTTGTGAAGATAAAATTAATATATAAACAGTGAATAAGTTGATTCATAAAACAATAACACATATTTAAAATGCAAACAAAATTACTTTCTAGTACATATTTTGGACCTATAGATTATTTCGCTGAAATTTTTCAGGGCGAAGAAATTAAAATAGAGACTGAAGAAAACTATCAAAAACAGTCTCATCGCAATAGATGTTCTATTTACGGTGCTAACGGTAGGTTGGATTTGAATGTGCCTATTACTCACAACAAAACCATAGGAAAAAGATTGAAGAGTAAAGATGCTTTAATAGCAAATGAATTTGATTGGCAAAAATTGCATTGGAAGTCTTTAGAATCGGCATACAGAACTTCTCCGTATTTTGAATTTTACGAGGATGATCTAAGTCCTTTGTTTGAGAAGAAACACAAATACCTATTAGACTTAAATTTTGAAGTTCTAGATACTTTACAAGATTTACTTCAAGAAGAATGGAATATTTCTAAAACTGATGAATACAAAATGTCGCCAGAAGGAGTACTGGATTTAAGAAACGAATTTAGTCCTAAAAAAGAGTCTAAAATTGTTACTCCAGAATATACTCAGGTTTTTTCCGACAAATATGGTTTCATACCTAACCTTAGTATACTAGATTTAATTTTTATGGAAGGAACAAATGCTGAAGGTTATTTAAGAGGATTGGAGTTATAAGTGTTTAACGTCAGCGTAAAGTGAACTTTTTTCATCTACTTATTAAGATAGAGATTACTAAATTAATTAAAATTTTGAAACTACTTCTTTCTTGCCTCCATAGTTTTATTTTTTGTTTTAATTCTTTTATTGTTATTTTTGTTGCGCCTGAAGAGCCTCATACTATAAAGTTTTTTTGTCGAACTCAAAAGTACAAGGTTCTCATGCTTTTTGAAATATCTACTTTCGGATGCTAGTGTAATTTCATATTGATTTTATAAACTTAGACTTAACTTTTTAATACTTTTGCACAATTTAAAATATAATAAATGCAGAAATTTTTATTTTTAGTTATCATAGTTTTTAGTTTTTTAAGTTGTACTAAAGAATTAGAAGATAATCTTATTAATGTAGATACTTGGAAATGGTCTCATTCAAAAACCATTTTTGGTACTAATATTAATGTAACTGAAACAAAAGAAATATCATTCAGAAATAATACATTAATTGATTTGGTTATAAGTAACCAAAAAGATACTCTGCTTTACCATAAATCAAATATAGTTTGGAACACTACCTTTCTGAAAACAATAAAAATACTAGAGGAGGGTAATATTTACGAAACGAAGTTAGAAGTAGAAGAATACAATAGATTAGTTCTCCGTTTATCTGGTTTTTCTACTGTCAATAAATCTTATAAATTCACTCCCAAGTATAATTAGTATTGTGATTTATTTTATGGAAATAAAATATATTTTCATAATAAAAGTCGGGTAATTATTTATTGATATCACCACATAAACCTAGTTTGAAATATAAATTTCAATAATCCATTTCTAAATTCTTATAAAAACATAAAAAAATGTAACTTCGCGTCAAATTACAGAAAGTATAAAAATCATAATATCACAGTTTGAAAGGTGATGTTTAATTAAAACAAATTTATGATACCACAGGTATTTAGTAAAACCATCACGTTGGCTGATGGTCGTACCATCTCAATCGAGACAGGTAAATTAGCAAAACAAGCAGACGGATCGGTAGTAGTAAGAATGGGTGACGCTATGTTGTTGGCAACAGTTGTTTCTAACAAGCACGCAGCTCCAGTTGATTTCTTACCATTAACTGTAGATTATAGAGAAAAATTTGCTGCAGCAGGACGTTTCCCTGGAGGATTCCTTAAAAGAGAAGCTCGTCCTTCTGATGGTGAAATATTAACAATGCGTCTTGTTGACCGTGTTCTTCGTCCATTATTCCCAAGTGATTATCACTCAGAAACTCAAATCATGATTCAATTAATGAGTCACGATAAAGATGTTATGCCCGATGCTCTTGCAGGACTAGCAGCTTCTGCAGCATTGTCTTTAACAGATATTCCTTTTGCAGGACCTATTTCCGAAGTACGTGTTGCACGTGTTGAAGGAGAATTTATAGTAAACCCTTCTAAAGCGCAGTTAGAATTAGCTGATCTTGAACTTATGGTTGGAGCATCTTTAGATAGCGTTGCTATGGTAGAAGGCGAAATGCTAGAAGTTTCTGAAGAAGTAATGCTAGAAGGTATTAAAGTAGCTCACGAAGCAATTAAAATTCAGTGTCAAGCACAAATCGACTTAGCTACAGAAGCAGGTAGAGTGTTAGAGCCACGTGAGTATTCTCATGAAGAAGCTGACAACGAAGAGTTAAGAGCAGAAGTAAAAGCAGCTTGTTACGACGATTGTTACGCTATTGCTAAAAAAGGAACTGGCAAACAAGAACGTACAGAAGCATTTGCTGCTGTAAAAGAAGGATTTAAAGAGAAGTACAACGAAGAAGAACTTGCAGAAAAAAGCAATCTTATTTCTAAGTACTACAAAGAGACAATGAAAGATGCTGTTCGTGAGTGTGTTCTTAACGAAGGAATTCGTTTAGATGGACGTGCTACAACAGAAATTAGAGATATTTGGTGTGAGACTAACTACTTACCATCAGTTCACGGTTCTGCTATTTTCACACGTGGCGAAACTCAAGCATTAGCAACTGTAACTTTCGGTACTAAATTAGATGCAAACAGACTTGATTCTGTTACAACTCAAGGTGAAGAGAAATTCTACCTACACTATAACTTCCCTCCTTTCTCAACTGGTGAGGCTCGTCCTATTAGAGGAGTATCACGTAGAGAGATTGGTCACGGAAACTTGGCTCAAAGAGCGCTTAAATCAATGATTCCTGCCGACTGTCCTTATACAGTACGTGTAGTTTCTGAGATTTTAGAATCAAACGGATCTTCATCTATGGCTACAGTTTGTTCTGGTACAATGGCTTTGATGGATGCGGGTGTAAAAATGACTAAGCCAGTTTCTGGTATCGCAATGGGATTAATCCTTAACGAAGAAACAGGTAAATTTGCAGTACTTTCTGATATCTTAGGAGATGAAGATCACCTAGGAGATATGGACTTTAAAGTTACAGGTACTGTAGATGGTATTACTGCTTGTCAGATGGACATAAAAGTAAAAGGTCTTTCTTACGAAATTCTTACTAAAGCATTATTGCAAGCTCGTGATGGTCGTCTTCATATTATGGAGAAAATTGTTGAGACAATTGCTGAACCTCGCCAAGAACTTAAAGCTAACGCTCCTAAAATTGTTATTGTTGAAGTTGCAAAAGACTTTATTGGTGCAATTATTGGACCTGGCGGAAAAGTTATTCAGGCTCTACAAAAAGATACTGAGACATCTATTACTATCGAAGAAATGGAAGATCACGGTAGAGTTGAAATTCTAGGTACAAACCAAGATGGTATTGATGCTGCAATTGAAGCTATCAAGAATATTACTTTCATTCCTACAGTAGGAGATACATTCGAAGGAGAAGTTAAAAACATACTTGAATTTGGTGCCTTCGTAGAGATTGCTCCAGGTACAGATGGGTTACTTCATATTTCTGAAATTGCTTACGAAAGAGTAAACAAAGTAGAAGATAAACTTAACATTGGCGATAAAGTAATGGTTAAGCTTCTAGAGAAAGATAATAGAGGTAAACTTAAACTTTCTGCAAAAGCTCTTTTAGAGAAACCAGAAGGTTGGGTTGATAGACCAGCTCGTCCACCAAGATCAAACGACCGTAGAGGTGGCGATCGCAGAGACAACAGAGACAGAAAACCAAGAAGAGACTAATTTATTAGTTTTGGAGTTATAAATTTTAAGTACCTAAAGTTAAATTAGGTTATTTAAATAATTTTAAGTCGAGATTTGCCAAGTGTTTACACTTTGTATTTCTCGACTTTTTTTATTTGGGCATGTTTATATTTTTAAAAAAGAAAAAATACAAACCGCGCTTTCGCCTATATCTTTGCCGAAAAGGCAAAGGATGCCGGCTCTATCGCTCATGCAATTGGATAAATGGAATATTGAAAGTGTACTTTCAAAAATGACATTTTCAAAACAATTGTTTGAGTGAAGCGAAGCAATCGCTCATGCTAACAACCTAGTCACACCTTCACTATCTTAACAATATTATTAGTGACGGCGTAACTTTTTTTTAAATACACACGTGCAAATACATAATTAGCACTACTTACCTCTATCACAATACAAATATAAGGTTGACATCTTTTTTATGTATCACTAACAAATATTTAACAAAACAATAGCTTGTACTTTCTTAAAAACACTTAAGTTTAGAATGTTAAATTTACTTTTCATGAATAAAATTTTACTTCTAATAATAATACTTCTATCTGCACAGTTTGCGTATTCTCAACCCGCTTAAGTAGCACCTACAATTATGACATAGAACAAAACCAAAATCAAACAACTACATTAAAAGCACTATTTATAGCAATTATCCTACCCATTTATTATGCAAACGATATCTATTTTCGTCCATTGCAATCTTTTAAAAAATATAATGAAAACGGTTTAGATTATGATCCTATATTTAGTTTTGATGCTGGATTACGAGTTAATTTCAAAGAATCAGCATTAGAGTATGGAGTAAGTCATTTAGTTTACGAAAGTAAAGTATTTGATTCTCAATATAACGAAATTGAATATTGGGGATTACACATTAACTACCTGCAAAATATTTTTTATAAAAATACACCTGAATACTTTAATATTTATGGTTCTACCCTTATTTGTGTGGAAGTTGTAATTTAGAATAGTCCATCTTGTGCGTGGTTGGTGAGCGTAGCCAAACCAGAATTTCCTTTGTCGCCTGCCCTGAGCTAAGCCGAATAGGGAACAAAAGGAAATGTAGTCGAAAGATCTATAGCAACAGTGATAACACAATGTGATATTTGTGTAATAGACCTTTCGACTTCGCTTTTACTCCGCTCAAGGTGGCGATTGTTCCACAACATTCAGGGTAGAACCATATTTATATAGGACCTACAGTTAATTACGTATCAAAGATAGGTATAGGAGCAATAGTAGGAACAAACATAAGAGTAGCAAGGAGATTGAAAATAGACTGTAGGTATGAACTTTCTACAGAAACAAATCATATACAACTAGGACTAATATTTACATTCAATAACTATTAGATTACTAAGTTTTAATCTCTAGATAATAACTTCTTCTCAATATTATAAATCAGAAAATACACACAAATATGGATGTAATAAACTTTTTAAAGTGACAAGATTAAGATCTAACTAAATTAGTTAGTAATAACTATGTCATCTAAAGTATTTATTTAATATTTGTAGACTCAAATGTATAATATAAAGTAGTATTTTACTTATATTATATTATGTACATTTTTTATAACCCTAAACCTGTTTGTTGTTGATGAAATATTTTCACCCTTATTTTTCAACTTCCCTAAAAATGCCAAATAATATATATTTAAGACTGCTAATTTTTATTATCTCTTTTTTAGGGATGAGTAGTTATACATTCTCTCAAGATTTACCGAAATCAGAACCTGATTATACCAGAATTGTAAGGAATCAGCATCATAGATCTAATACACAAACCATTGATATAGTAAATTCTAACAGACCTGGTTTCTCTGTTTCACCTTACAATGTTGGCAAAGGAAATTTTCAAGTAGAATCTGGATTAATGGGCTACTCCGAATTACTTGGTGTAAACGGAATTAATGGAAGTATTAAATCTATTGGATTAGACATTACTTTGAGATATGCAATAAATAATAAAATTGAGATTTATTCTGATTTTTACACAAAACAAAATTGGTACGATGTAGACAGTTCAAAATCTTCAAACCTTTCAATACTACCTGCTACATTAGGTGTTTCGTATCGTATTAACGAAGGCGAAGGATTTATACCTACTATGGCAATAAGAGGTGATATTACTCATTTTGAAAATTATAATGAAAGCTCTAAAACAGATTTTTCTTTAGCATTTGCAACCCAACACGAATTAGCTACAAACTGGGTTTTTATTACAAATTTAAAAGCCGATAGAATAATTACTGATACAAAGCTAGGAGCTATTTTAGGACTTACAAATACTATTACCCCAGACTGGTCGTGGTTTGTGGAATATTTTGGATCTTACACAAATAGTGAATTTAATAATTTCGCAAATGCAGGAATGGCCTATTTGATTAACGATGATATTCAACTTGATATATTTGGAGGTACCAATGTAGATATCAACAAAACAACTTATTACTTGTCTGTTGGAATATCGTGGAGATTAGATAGAAACAAGAATAGACGCAAATACAATTCTCCTGATGGCTCAGAAAGAGTTGATCACAGTATTTATACTAAATATAAAAATAAAGGAGTAGAATAATACCTAATAAGGTACTTCTATTTTTTGATAAGTAAAAAAAGCAGACCTATAAGCCGGGTCCTGTCATTCTCTTAAGAAAATGCCTTATCATTTATCTAGGATTTTAGTCACCCAAAATCTCAATCTACCTACCCCTTGGCTTGAGAGCGAGCAGCCCTCTGTTGTACGAAACAACTATCCAATATACATGGTATTTCAACTCGTAAGGTTTACACGGCTACCTTAGTTGCCTAAAGTACCGGTGGGCTCTTACCCCACCTTTTCACCCTTACCAAATAAATTTGGCGGTTATTCTCTGCTGCACTAGCTGTAACGTATTACTACGCCCCTTCCCGTTAGGAAGCACAATGCTCTATGTTGCCCGGACTTTCCTCGTGGCTTTAAAACCCCGCGATAAGGCGGTCTGCTTTCGATGCAAAATTAAACCAATATTTAGAAATACAATCATTTAATGAGATAATGATCAGGGCAAAAGAGCATTTAAAAAAGATTATTACAATTTCTTGAGTATTTCCGTTCTCCAGCAGTCAGGGTTTGGGTTATCAAATGTTTTCTTAATATCTGATACCCATTTAGTGAATACAAGACTAAGTTCTTTATTATTGTATGACCATATATTTTGATGTTTTAAAATTTGTTTTTTCATATACATTCTATCATATATTTACATGTAAAATATAGTACTATCGGTAAACAAACAAAAGAACTTAATGCTGTGAAGCCCTGTATTTGCACTAAAAGTAACTATCGTGAACTATCGGTAAATATGATGATAATACCTATAGTGCATATGGCGTCCAATTATTCTTTTTTATAAAATTTGTTCAATGAAAAACACCTTCGCAAGCTTATTTTTTCTATTTTTAGAAAAGTAATTTATAGAAAAAATAAACTTGCTTATTGGTATTTTACAACATCATTGAAAAACGCCATACGCACCATAGCCAAGTCGTTAGCCACAATAAAAATCATTAATGAATAGAATATCGGTACTTTTAATAATTATTTTCTCTCTATCGTTTACAATTTCTTTCAGTCAAAATTTTGGAAATTTCCCAAAAATTGAAAAACAAAAACTACACAACGATTTAGAAATTCTCTATCAAGGATTAGATAAGTTCCATTCTGGAATGTATTGGTATACATCAAAAGATAGTGTAGATAATGCTTTCAAAAAAGTGAAGTCGCTAATAAACAAAGATATAAATGTACTTGAATTTCATAAACTTGTTGCACCTTTAATAGCACTTTCAAGAGAAGACCATACAGATATATATTTACCGAATAGTGTAAAAGAAAAAATAAATAAAGAGTCAATTTTTATCCCCTTAACTATTGTCTTTCTAGGTACAAAGTTATATTGCGTCAAAAATGGTTCAAACCAGCAAGAATTGATAATTGAAGGAAAAGAAATTGAATCAATAAATGGAGAGAAACCTATCGATATTGTTGCGAAAATTGGAAACCTATTTGCTTCTGATGGTTATATAAAAACAGTTAAATTTAGTGACTTGAAAGGGTTTAAATTCTCTAAATATTATTTTTATTACTACGGAAATATTAAACAAGTAACTATTAAATTTAAGGAATTAAATAATCCAATAATTATGGAGTCCTTAAAAAAGGAAAATATTAATAAAAATCTACGTTCGAAAAATATAAATAAAAAAGTTGCTGAAGAAAAGGAATTATTAGAATTCAAAATATTAAACAAAACAACTGCTTATTTAGGACTTCATTCGTTTTCTAACTTTGATATAAAAAAAGAGACTAAAGAAAAAAAATTGAAAACATTTTTAAAAAACAGTTTCAAATCAATTACAGATAATAATATTACAAATCTAATAATTGACGTAAGTGAAAACGGAGGTGGAACTGAAGGCAATGAAGGAATCGTTTATTCATACTTAGGAGACAACTACCAAAAATACAAGGAAGTAAGAGCAAAAACTCAAAAAGCAGTTCTTAATAATGGTATTGATAAACCGATAACATTAAAAACATTTGGATTTTTAGAAAGAACGTTTGTAAACAAAAAAATGGCAGATGGCTCTTTAGAAAGAAAACAATGGATTGGATATGGTCTAATGGCATATAAAAAAGAACCAAAACACAAATTTTCAGGAAAAGTATATGTTATAATTAGTCCAATAACTTATTCTGGAGGAAGTGAGTTTAGTAATATGGTTTATTCAAATGGAAAAGCAACTTTTGTTGGACAAGAAACTGGAGGCGGATATTTTGGAAATACAAGTGGTTATAGTAATGAACTTACTTTACCAAACTCGAAAATTGAAATAGACATTCCTGCATTACAGTTTATTATGAATGTTGAACATAAACTTCCATTTGGTAGTGGCGTAATTCCTGATTATAAAGTGATGCCGACTTTTGAGCAATATATCAATAATGTAAATGCACCTTTAGAATATATTTTAAAACAGATTGAAAACGAAAAATAACTGGCTACAACACTGTGTATAGGTTATTGGGCGAATTTATCTAAGCTTGAAAGTTCCTGCTTATTTAGAAAGTCCGCACCGTTTTAATTGTTTACTTTTGAAAATAGAAATTAAGAAAAAATAAAAACGGTGCTTGGTGCAAAATTGAAACATTTTGCCAATTTAAACCGCCCAACGCACCATACACCAATCGTTGGTGTTCATTCATATCATACCACCTGAATTCACAAACCAATGCAAATTAACTGAACATAAAAAGGTATAAACCAAACAGATAACAAACATCACTA
>JADGDT010000109.1 GCA_016744755.1 Ichthyobacteriaceae bacterium
TTGTGTAAAGTTGTTGTTATTTAATGTTCTACCACAATATTAGTGGTAGAACATTTTTTTTTAAAGTTCAAGTACTGATTTAACATTTCTTTCGCCCATTGCTATGGCATCTTCATTTAAAGGAATAAGGTGATGATAACGTTCGTTAAGTGATTTTTTCAATCCTAAAATTACATTTTCAATTTTTACTACAGGCTTAATTTTAAGGTAAGCACCAAAAACTATCATATTAAAAGTTTTTGGGTTACCCATTTCTTTAGCGTGTTTAGCTCCTTCTATGGTATAAATATTTATATCTGTACGAGTAGGAGGGTGGGAGATTCCATTAGGGTCGTAAAGTAATACTCCTCCAATTTTTACTTGCTCCTCAAACTTATCCATTGATTGTTGGTTAAGAACAATTGCAGTATCAAATTCGTGTAATATTGGCGATGAAATTCTCTCGTTGCTAATTATTACAGTTACGTTTGCAGTTCCTCCACGCATTTCGGGTCCGTAAGATGGCATCCAACTTACTTCTTGGTCTTGCATAATTCCTGAGTAAGCGAGTATTTTACCCATAGACAAAACTCCTTGTCCACCAAAACCAGCTATTATTAATTCTTCTGTCATGATTTCTTTTTAGTTTTGATTAGAATTATTTACAAGTACTCCATCTTTTTTTATCTGACCTAATGGGTAGTATGCAAACATATGTTCTTCCATCCACTCGTTAGATTTTACAGGGCTCATTTTCCACCCAGAATTACAGTTAGAAACTATCTCTACAAACTGAGTTCCTTTCTTATCCATAGCATCCTGAAAAGCTTTTTTAATAGCTTTTTTAGCTTTCTTAACATTCTTGAACGTGTGAACTGAGTGACGAGAAACGTTATAAGTTCCCTCTAGTTGAGCAACAAGTTCGGTCATTTTTAATGGATTTCCATTTTGCTCTGCAGTACGTCCGTAGGGAGATGTTGACGATTTCATGCCCATAAGAGTAGTTGGAGCCATCTGTCCCCCCGTCATTCCGTATATTCCATTATTTACAAAAATTATAACAATATTTTCTCCACGATTACAAGCGTGTATTGTTTCTGCTGTACCTATCGCAGCTAAATCGCCATCTCCTTGATAAGTAAAAATAACTTTCTCTGGCATTACTCTCGATAAAGCTGTTGCTACAGCAGGAGCTCGTCCGTGTGCAGCTTGTTGCATATCAACATTCATGAATTCGTAGGCCAATACCGAGCAACCTACTGGAGCAACTCCAATTGTTTTTTCGGTAATACCTAACTCTTCTACAGCTTCCATGGTAATCATGTGTGCAGTACCGTGTCCACAACCTGGGCAGTAAGAAAGCTCTTTGTCGGTCATGTTTTTGGTTTTGGTATAAACCAAATTCTCTGGTTTTATTATATCTTTTAAATCCATAACCTATTTTATTATTTGAGTTTCTAATGCGTTTAATACTTCGGTAGGAGATGGTACAATTCCGCCGTTTCTACCATAATGCTCAACTTCTGCTTTGCCATTTACGGCAAGTCTTACATCTTCTACCATCTGTCCTGCACTCATCTCTACGCTCAAGAATCCTTTAACTCCATTATTTACATATTCTTGTATTTTTTTTGTTGGATATGGGAATAGGGTTATAGGTCTCAATAAACCAACTTTAATTCCTTTTGATCTTGCTATATCTAGTGTTTTTTGAGCTATTCTGGCACTTGATCCATAAGCAACCATTATGTATTCAGCATCATCACACATAAATTCCTCGAATCTAACTTCGTTCTCCTCCATGAGTTTATATTTTGCTTGAAGCTTGTGGTTGTGTATCTCCATTGCATCAGAACGCATGTTAAGAGAGGTGATGATATTTCTTTCTCTATCGGCAGTTTTACCTGTAGTAGCCCAAGAGCCATTCATTTTTATAATTTCTTCTTCAGTCCATCTGTCTTGTTGTGGTTTAAAAACAACTTTCTCCATCATCTGACCAATAACACCATCGGAAAGAATCATTACTGGGTTGCGGTATCTGAAGGCAACATCAAATGCATCTTCTACAAAATCGGCCATTTCTTGTACTGATGATGGTGCAAGAACCAACATTTTGTAATCGCCATGTCCACCACCTTTTACAGCTTGGAAATAATCTGCTTGCGAAGGTTGAATTGTTCCCAATCCTGGTCCTCCACGAACTACATTTAGTATTACTGCTGGTAATTCTGCTCCAGCCATATACGAAATACCTTCTAATTTTAAACTTATACCAGGACTAGATGATGATGTTAGAACTTTTTTACCAGCTCCTGCTGCGCCATAAACCATGTTTATTGCGGCCACTTCACTTTCGGCCTGTAGTACAACCATGCCAGTACGCATGTGTGGTTGTTCTGTCATTAAATACTCTATTACTTCCGATTGTGGAGTAATAGGATATCCAAAATATGCATCTGAGCCAACACGTATTGCCGCTTCTGCAAATGCTTCGTTTCCTTTCATTAGCTTTACTTCTGCCATAATTTTAATATTTTTAATTAATGTTAGGCAGTAGCCTTTTTGGTTCTATAAACAGTAATTACTCCATCAGGGCAAACAGTAGCGCAATGCGAACAACCTGTACAAGCTTCGGGGTTAATCATGTAGGCATAAGCATAGCCTTTTGCGTTGACTTCTTTGGTCATGTCTATAACATCAGTAGGACAAGCAACAACACAGAGTTCGCACCCTTTGCACTTATCAATATCTACGACAATGGCTCCTATAACTTTTGACATTATTTTGTGTGTTAGTTGATTATAAATGTTTCTACTCAAATTTAGTAAATAATTATAATATGGAATAAGATTGCTACTTGTGATGTTGTTGTTATTTTAATCTGATATTGATTTATTGATAATGAAAACAGAATGTAAGTGATTGGGTTTGTATTTATTAAGTATTTTTTTTAAGGATTACATATTTCAATACTATTTTGTTTTTAATTATAAGTATCGGTAAATCAGCTATTGAGCACAGTTATAACTTTTAATCTCACGTATATAAATATGATTGCAGTCACAAAATCAAATGAGATTTGTGTTCTTCTTTCTTGATCCTGAAAATTAAGAAGATGTATTTTATTAGTAACTATTCAGGTAGTATGAAATAATCGTTTTTTTAGTGTATCCGAGCAAGTTTACAATAACACTATCACTTATTAATAATTTAGTGTATCGTTATTAATACTGCTTTTTTTGTTTTATTAATTCTTTTAAAAAAACAAAAAATGCAATTTTATTTCTTGTATTAGTTGATAACTTATCCTTGTAATTAGTAGTAAAACAACACGCTTGTAGTATTTTTACACTCATGCCAAGCGAAGAAAAAAAGGATATTCTAATCGATAAACTTCTGAAAGAAATTCAGGAATTAAAAGAGCGTATGTCTAAATTTGAGAATATAAAAAACAGCAATAATAGCTCTGTGCCATCATCGCAAGACCCAAACAGAATAAGAAAAACGAAAAGTCTTCGACCAAAAAGTAAAAAAAAGTCATGAGGACAAAAAGGACATTAAGGAAGTACCCTTGAAATGGTTTCTACACCAGATGAAGTCGTAAAATTATCTCCTGATTTTTGTAATAGATGTGGTTCTTCGTTAGGTAATATCCCATCAGAATACTTATCTAAAAGACAGATTGCTGATATTCCTCCAATACAGGTAAAGTACACGGAATATCAAACATACAAGAGAACTTGTTCCTGTGGTTGCGAGAATAAATCAGGGCAAAAGATAGTATTTTTTGCCCTGGTTATTAATGAGACTAATTGCAATATCGATAAAATATTTGTACATTTGTACTTTGATAGAGACAAAATACAAGCATTTTTTATGAGCAAGTCTAAATTATATAAAGTCCAGTTGCCTTCTAATTTAGTTGTAGGAGAGTTAGGGGTAGTATATGAAACTAAGCAAAGTGTAAAAAACACTCCGTCAAACTGGGAGGTATTCACTAATGTTATATCTGTTGATTCTCAATCTGAAATTATTAGTTTTATTGACTCTGCTAGAAATGTGGGTATCAATAAGAATATTTATGCTAAGTTACTAAATGTGAATTTACGTACTCTTAATCGCTATATAAGCTTAGACACAACATTAGATTTTGATAAAAAAGAGAAGGCAATTAGGCTTAATAATCTTTTTAATCACGGTATTTCGGTATTTGGAGACAAGCAATTATTTTCTACTTGGCTTTTCGAAACAAATACTTACTTAAATTCTACTCCAATTTCTTTTTTGAGTGTTATTTCGGGTATAGAAATTATAGATAATCTACTAGGTAAAATTGATTATGGGGTTTTCGGGTAGAAGTTATAGGATAGCAAATTCGAGACATGCTGATGATTTATCTGGTGAAGGTTCTTACTTGTTTGGAGGTAGATGGAATAGTGTAGGAGTTAAGATGTTGTACACTGCAGAATCGTCTTCTCTATCTATTCTAGAGGTTTTAGCGTATGTTACTAATAAGACATTTGCAACAAAAAATATTATTACTCTCAAAATCCCAAATAGTTCATATAGGGAGATTCCTATAGAAGTTTTAAGAACTGGTTGGGATGTGATTCCTGCATCTAGTTATACTAAGAAAATAGGAGATGATTGGATTAAAAGTATGGAGTCTTTGGTGCTAATTGTTCCTAGTGTTGTAAATTCACGAGAGTGTAATATTTTAATTAATCCTTTACATCCGAGCTTTACAGATATTGAAATTATAGCTAATGAAGAGTTTAGCTTTGATAGAAGGTTAATTTAAAAGTAAAACGTTTTACAATAAGTTTTTAGGATGATTTGGGATTGATATTATTGTTTAGGAATCGCACCTTGTAAAGGGTTAATCCTGATGCAGAAGCAATGTAATTTAGATGACCATGGTCGACATCATCAAGTAGAGAATCTCTCAATGTTTCCAATGTGATGTTACCTTTTCCTAGTTCAAAAAGTTGTCCCATCATCAACCTAACTTGGTTTCTCATGAATCCTTCAGAATTAACTTTGAAAACATAGCTTTTTTCTGGAAAAAAATTAGCAGAAAAAATATCGTTTTCTACTATTTCGCTGACTAAAATTTCTCTTCTAAATTTTGTTTTCTCAGATGGTTTTGTGCAATATTTCCTAAAATTGTGTTTCCCTAAAAATAACTTAGCTCCTTCTTTCATTAAATTTAAGTCTAGATCGAAAGTAAATGATTCCATGATGGAAGCAGTAAAAGGATGATTTTTTTGTCCGAAAGAAAATAGATAAATATACTCCTTGATACGTGGAGTGTTAATAATGTTAAAAGTTTTATCTACCTGTTTTATTGATGTTATTCTTATGTCAGAAGGTAGATAAAAATTCATCTCATCTACAAAAGATTCCTCATCTATGGGTGTTTTCATAAATAATTCAAAAGCACTATCGGTAGCAGAAACCATTGCGTCAGTTCTACTTGTTCCGAGTGTTTTAAAATCGTCGTGTTTAAGAATAAATTTAACAGTTCGGTCTATCATCAGATGGATTGTTTTCAATCCTTCTTGTTTCTGCCAACCGTGAAATCTAAATCCTAGATATTGAATGTTTATGAGGTAATAGTATTTTTTCATTGTTTTAAATATAATAACTATTAGAAATTAAACTTCCAATCAATATCAGTATTGTAGTGCAATTCTCCATTAGCTACTTCTAGTGGGGATCCAATGTTATTTGTAAAAAGTGAGCCTGTACCCAAACCTTGTGGCAGTGAACTTTGAAGAGTATAAGTCCATTGTGCAATGGCATTTAACCCAATATTGCTTTCTAGGGCAGATGTTATCCACCACGAACTTTTATTTTGTTCTGCTATTTTTATCCATTCAATAGATCCTTTAATACCTCCAACTAAACTAGGCTTAAGAATTATGTATTGAGGCTTGATAGATTTTAGTAAATCTATTTTTTCTTGAGTGTCAATTACACCTATTAATTCTTCGTCTAAAGCAATATCTAGCGGGGTTTCCTCACACAATTTTGCCATTTCTTCTACTTGCCCTTGTTTAATTGGTTGCTCAATAGAGTGAATATCAAAATCTGATAGTATTTTTAACTTTTCTAAAGCATCATCTTTTGTAAAAGCACCATTTGCGTCAACTCTTAATTCTACCTGTTTTCCTGAAAACTGTTTTCTTATATTTCTAAGTAACGAAATCTCGCTATCAAAATCAATAGCTCCTATTTTCATTTTTATACAAGTAAAGTTTTGGTCAAGTTTATCGGCAATTTGCTCCATCATAAATGTTGAATCTCCCATCCATATTAAACCATTAATATTGATAGGGTCAATTCCTTTCGTAAATTTAGAAGGAAACAAGTGCATTGGTATCCTTGCTTTTAAATCTAAAAAAGCCATCTCGACACCGAATTGAATTGAAGGGTAAAGTATCAGAGATTCCAATATTTTTTCTTCTCCAAGGTATATGTTTTCACAAAGCCATTGCAATTTTTGCTCATAGTCTGGTTTGTCATCAAAACTTAAACCTCTAAAAACAGAACACTCTCCAATTCCAACTTTTCCATTTAGTTCTACCTTTAAGAAATAGGTGTCTTTAGTTTTTAAAATTCCACGAGATGTGCCGGCAGGAATCTTAAAATTGAGTACATATTTTTTGTATGAAGCTTTCAAGTTTGTTTAGGTGTTTATACGTTTATTAGTTTCCTTCATATCGGCGAAGGTTACTGAGTAGAGTAGAAGAGAGATCCCAATGAACAGAGAGTTATCTCTTTTAATCATGAGATTTCTCCATGCTCTATCGCTTAGTTGAAATTATGTTTAAATATTTAAGTTTACTCCATTTCCTCAGTCAACTGTTCCCAAAGCATATCTTTAAGTTCAGTTAAACCTTGTTGAGCAACAGATGAGAAGAATATAGTTCTTATCCCTTTAGGTAATTCTTCTTTCATTTCTGATATCATCTGCTCATCTAGCATATCTATTTTAGAAATTGCTAGTATTCTTTTCTTATCCAATAATTCTGGGTTGAATTTTTTCAGTTCATTCAACAGAATTTCATATTCTTTTTTAACATCATCTGCATCCGCAGGAACTAAGAACAACAATGAAGAGTTACGCTCAATGTGTCTTAGAAACCTGTGACCAATTCCTTTTCCTTCGGCTGCACCTTCAATTATTCCAGGAATATCCGCCATTACAAATGATCGGTGATCTCTGTATTTTACAATTCCTAGGTTAGGAGTAAGTGTTGTAAAAGCATAGTCGGCAATTTTAGGCTTTGCAGCACTAATTACTGAAAGTAGAGTAGATTTACCTGCGTTAGGAAAACCTACTAATCCAACGTCAGCCAGAAGTTTAAGCTCAAGTATACGCCACTCTTCGTCTCCTAGTTTACCTGGTTGAGCATAACGTGGAGCTTGGTTTGTAGACGACTTGAAATGAATATTTCCTAATCCACCCATTCCTCCTTCAACTAAAATACCTTCTTGCCCATGTTCCGAAATTTCGAACATAAACTCTCCAGTTTCTCCATCCTTAACTATTGTTCCGATTGGAACATCTAAATACACATCTTCACCTTTTGCCCCACAGGCATCTTTGCCACTACCACTTGTTCCATGATCGGCTTTTATGTGTTTCTTGAAACGAAACTCTAAAAGTGTCCACAAGTTTTTATCTCCTCTTACAATTATATGACCTCCTCTTCCGCCATCACCACCATCAGGACCTCCTTTGGTAGTTTGTCTATCGCGGTAAAAGTGAGAAGAACCTGATCCTCCATTTCCTGATTTACAGTTTATTTTTACGTAATCGACAAATTGTGAACGTTGTGCCATTTTATTTTGTTTATTTCTTTGCTATTTATGTGCCTACTGCACTTGTTTATTGCTTCGCCGTTTAGAAAAATACATTTCAGTTATTCAAAACTGTTTCACAGGATTACTGATTTACTGTATATCTAAAAAGAAAAATCCCGAGTATTTAAACTCGGGACAAAATTATCTTTTTTTTTCGAGAAAGACTATTATTATAAAGTATCGATTACTTTATACAACCTTTCTGATATTTCTTCAACACTTCCTACTCCTTCTACTCCAAAATACTTGTTTTGAGCACTGTAGAAATCCTTAAGAATTGCAGTTTTATTATAGTATTCTTTTATTCTATTTCTAATAATAGATTCATCAGCATCATCGGCTCTACCACTTTCCTTACCTCTATTTAATAATCTAGCAACAAGTATATCATCTTCAACTTCTAGAGCAAGCATAGCAGAAATATTCATTCCTTTTGCATTCATAAAAATATCTAATGCTTCTGCCTGTGGTGTTGTACGAGGAAATCCGTCAAAAATAAATCCATTAGCATTATCGTGGTTTTCTACAACTTCTTTTAGCATCTTAATAGTAACTTCATCTGGCACCAAACCACCCTTGTCCATGTAAGATTTGGCTAGCAAGCCTAGTTTGGTTTCTGCTTTTATGTTTTTTCTGAAAACATCGCCAGTAGAAATATGTACCAACTTGTATTTTGAGATTAAGTTTTCTGCTTGAGTTCCTTTTCCAGCTCCAGGGGGTCCGAATAATACGAGATTAATCATTTATTAAGTTTTATTTTGAGATTAGTTATTCTTTTAGTTGGTAGATATGGGGTAAGTTTCTTCCCCAACCATCGTAATCTAAGCCATATCCAACAATAAATTTATTCTCTATTTCCATACCTACATAATCTATAGAATGAGATTTTTTATAAGCTTCTGGCTTGTAGAATAAAGTTGCAATTTTAAGGGCTTTAAGTTCTTTATCTGCAAAAAGTTCTATTAGTTTTTCAAGAGTATTTCCTGTATCAACAATATCTTCAAGAATTACAACCGTTCTACCTTTTAGTTCTTCGTTAATACCTAGTAAAGTTTTAACTTCTCCTGTAGTTCCAGTCCCAACATACGATGCCATTTTTACAAAAGAAACTTCGCAATTGTATTTATACTGACGAACAAAATCGGCAACAACCAAGAAAGATCCATTTAAGACTCCTATAAAAATAGGGTTATCGTCGCCCACTTCTTCTTCAACTTTGTTAACCATCTTTTTTATAGCCTCAGCTATTCTATCTTGATGTATGAAAATCTCAAAAGACTTATCATGTAATTTTACTGTTTCTACCATATCTATTATAAAGTTGTATTCTAAAAAAGATGTGCAAAGATAAAAGTTAAGTAATCATTTAGACAATTTTTATTGCCTGATTTGGTAGATAAAAGTATGTAATATAATTAACCATAGCAATTAAATTTACAATTAGTTAACGTTAAGTTAATGCTTAGCTTGATTTACTAACTTAAGGTTATGCTAGTGTTAAAACGTTTATAGTTTTTTTTTATATCATCTTTAAAACGATTTTTTAATTTTATTCCAAACACTAGAAACTTCTTTCGAAACTTCATCAAATTTCTCTGTAGATTTATTTTTTAATTCCTCAAATTCATCACTCCAACCATCAATTTCCTTATTAATTTCTTTTTTCTTCTCCTCCCATATTTCTTTACCATCTTCAATATCGTATTCAAATTTAGTACTGAGTATGGAGATAGTATCACTTAACTCATTGAATTTTTCGGATGCTCCATTTTTAATTTTCTGGAACTTATCATCCTTATCTAATTCAATTTTAATTTTGTAAATTTGTTCTTTTACTTTTTTAGATTGCTCTTTAATTGCGTCTTCACCTTCTGCTTTACCTAGCGATATTTGTAGCTGTAGCTCATCGAACATTGTTTTCAGTTCTTGTTTTGCCTCTTTGCTTTTGTGTTTGAATGACTCAGAATTAATGTCATTATCGTCCATCCACTCTTTAACTTTTTCTGTTTGAATATCAAATTCTTTACGGGCATCAGCCGTACTCAAATTCAACTTATTCTTAAGATTATCAGCTTTAGTTTTTAACTCCTCGAGAGTGTTTTTTAGTTTGTCGTTTAAATCCATAATTGTGAGTTTTAGAATCATAAAATTAACTATTTTTGTGTGCTTAAATAATTATTTCGAAAGAATAAAATTCATGAAGAACAAAAATATATTTTCTACAGATTTCACTCTAGGGATTTTAGGAGGAGGACAACTTGGTAAGATGCTTTTATATACTACTAGAAAGTGGGATATCAAAACTTCTATTTTAGAACCTGCAGTTGATGCCCCGTGTAAAATTTCGGCAAATGATTTTGAGCAGGGTAGCCTTACTGATTTTGATACTGTTTACAATTTTGGAAAGAAAGTTGATGTTCTTACTATTGAAATAGAACATGTAAATATTGAAGCACTTAAAAAACTTCAAAGTGAGGGTGTAGAAGTACATCCTAAACCAGAGATGTTGGAGATTATTCAGAATAAAGGTATTCAGAAACAGTTTTATGCTGATAACAGTATTCCAACTGCACTGTTTACAAAATATAATGATTTATCAGAGTTAAAAGAAGACATAAGTAACAACAGGTTATGCTTTCCATTTGTTTGGAAATCTACAACCGATGGTTATGATGGTATGGGAGTTTCGGTAATTAAAAAATCTGAACAACTAGAAGCTTTAGCCGAAGGAGAGTGTATTGCAGAAGATTTAATTCCTTTCGAAAATGAACTAGCTGTGATTGTTGCAACAAGTCCAAGTGGCGAAGTAGTTAGTTATCCAGTGGTAGAAATGGAATTTCACCCAACTGCAAATCAAGTAGAATATGTTATTTGCCCAGCTAGAATTAGCGATGATGTTGCTAAGA
>JADGDT010000110.1 GCA_016744755.1 Ichthyobacteriaceae bacterium
ATGAAATTACAGGATTTTTAAAGAAACTTCCTGAATTGCCAACCTCTTTTGGATCGGGTAGTTTCGATGTTCTGATTTCAATTACACAATCACTAACATCTTTAGGAGTGGGGTTTGTAATTCCTTTTTTCTCTAGCATCACTTTTATCGCATCGTAACTTATGTTTAGTACTCCTTGTTTTTCAAGTTCAAAATAAACATTGGTGATTATATAATTCCCTTTTTCTTCCTTCTTGAAAATAGATTCTCTGTAACCGAAATTACAATCAGATTTATAGAATGTTTTAATTTTTCCTGAAGCAACCTCAAGTGCTTCAAGTTTATAGAAAGTATCTTTTATTTCTGTTCCATAAGCTCCAATGTTCTGTATTGGCGATGTACCAACATTTCCCGGTATTTTCGATAAGTTTTCTAATCCGTATAATCCTTGATCAATACTCCACAAAACAAACTCAGGCCAATCTTCTCCAGCGCTTGCCTTAACTATAACTTTGTTGTTTTCTTCAGAAACTATTTCCTTTCCTTTCGAGCTAATTTTTACAACTAACTTGTCAATATCAGCAGTTAGAAGCATATTACTTCCATAACCAATAACAAAAATATTGTTCAACAAATTTTCAGAATACAAATCTAGCAACTCTGTAGAATCAATAATTTCAACAAACTGTTTAGCATTTACATCTATTCCAAATGTGTTATAGGGTTTAAGAGATATGTTTTCTTGAATATTCATCAGTGATTTATATTTTCGTATTAGCTCGACAAAAATATTAGTTTATTATCAATTAGCAATGAACAATTAAGAATTAACAATTAATAATAACACATATTGATAATTGTACATTGATAATTGCACATTGCGAATTGAACATTGAAAACTGTACATTGATAATTGTAAATTGAAAATTGCTAATAGTTGTCTACCTTTGCACCGGGAAATTTATAAAAGAATAAAATGACAAATCAACCTCTATTATCCGATTGGCTTCCGATAACGAAAAAAGAAATGAAATTACGTGGGTGGGAAGAACTCGATGTAATTTTAATTACAGGCGATGCTTATATCGATCATCCAGCATTTGGATCGGCAGTAATAGGTCGAATTATCGAATCTGAAGGTTTCAGAGTAGGTATAATTCCTCAGCCAAATTGGCGAGATGATTTGCACGAATTCAAGAAGTTTGGAGCACCAAAAATGTTTTTTGCAGTTACTGCTGGTAACATGGATTCTATGGTTAATCACTACACTGCTGGTAAGCGACAACGATCTAACGATGCATACACACCAGGTGGAGAAAAAGGTTATAGACCTGATTACGCTAGTATAGTTTATACTCAAACACTAAAAAAACTTTATCCTGATGTACCAGTTTTATTAGGGGGAGTAGAAGCATCTTTACGAAGAGTTACACATTACGACTATTGGTCAGATCAGCTTAAACCTACTATTCTTGAAGATAGTGGTGCAGACTTGTTGGTTTATGGAAATGGAGAAAGTCCTCTTCGTGAAATCTTACGTTTACTTAAACGAGGTGTTCCTTTCGAATCGTTAAAAACAATAAAGCAAACTGCAGTTTTAATTGATGCAGATGAGAATCTTCCAAAAAATAAAAAAGTAGATGACGTTGAGCTAGCTTCTCACAAAGTTTGCTTAGAAGATAAATTGAGTTTTGCTAGAAATTTCAAAACGGTAGAGATTGAATCTAACAGGGTTCACGCTCAAAGAATTTTACAAGGAGTAGGGGATAGGACACTTATAATAAATCCGCCATACGCAACAATGACTGAGAAGGAAATTGATTTTTCTTTCGATTTGCCATACACACGCATGCCTCATCCAAAATATAAAAATAGAGGTGCTATACCTGCTTACGAAATGATTAAGTTTTCGGTGAATATGCATAGAGGGTGTTTTGGTGGGTGTAGCTTTTGTACAATATCTGCTCATCAAGGTAAATTTATTTCATCACGTTCAGAAAAATCTATTCTTAAAGAAGTTGATGCCATGACAAAGATGCCAGATTTCAAAGGTTATCTTTCTGATATTGGAGGTCCTTCGGCAAACATGTACAAGATGAAAGGAAAAGATCTTTCTATTTGTGACGATTGTAAAGCTCCTTCGTGTATTAGTCCTGTGGTTTGTAAAAACTTAGATACTTCTCACGAAAGCTTAATTCAACTCTACAAGAAGATTGATGATCATCCAGATATAAAGAAAGCATTTATTGGTAGTGGTATACGTTACGATTTATTGGTGAAAGATTTTAACAAAAATGGAGATGAAAAAGTAATGGATAGCTATTTAGATCAGCTTCTTACACGTCACGTATCAGGTAGATTAAAGGTTGCTCCAGAGCATACTTCCGATCAAACTCTAAAAATGATGCGAAAGCCTTCCTTTAAACATTTTAAAAAATTTACTGAGAAATTTAATAGTATCAACTTAAAGAAGAGCTTAAAACTTCAGTTGATTCCTTATTTTATCTCGTCACACCCAAATTCAACTTTAGAAGATATGGCAAACCTTGCCGTAGAAACTAAAGATATGGGATTTGAGTTAGAACAAGTGCAAGATTTTACTCCTACACCTA
Organism: Ichthyobacteriaceae bacterium; assembly: GCA_016744755.1. Taxonomy (GTDB): domain Bacteria; phylum Bacteroidota; class Bacteroidia; order Flavobacteriales; family JADGDT01; genus JADGDT01. The sequence continues at coordinate 2,592 of JADGDT010000110.1, forward strand.
TGACGGTGGCTACAGTTTCGTACTATTCTGGATTTCATCCATATACTTTAAAACCAGTATTTGTTCCTAAATCTAAAGAAGAAAAGAAAGATCAACACAAATTTTTCTTCTGGTACAAATCGGAAAATATTAGTTGGATAAAGTCAAAATTGAAGAATAATTTAGACTTGTTGAAAGCATTGTTACCCGATAAAGGAAATAACTTTAAACCTAGGTATGCTGTTAATGATGATTTTAAGTCAAAGTCTAGTTTTAAGGGGAAGAAGAGAAAGTAGGTTGTTGTTATGGTTTTTACGTGTTGGTGTATAGAGATGTTTAACCACAAAGTACACTAAGTTAAACACAAAGGAACACAAAGAGATTTTACATTGTTAAACAGAGCAGTTACTATCTTAGATTTAATATATTGACAATTAAACGATTCAACAATTAAACAATTAAATAATAATCATGAAATTAATATCGTGGAATGTAAATGGAATTCGTGCAGTAGCAAAAAAGAATTTCTTTAAAGATTTTGAGGCTATGAATGCCGATGTGCTTTGTTTGCAAGAAACAAAAGCTCAGGACGATCAAGTAGCTGAAGTTCTGAAAAGTTTGGAGATGGATGGATATAAATTCTATTCAAATTCCGCTGTAAAAAAAGGGTATTCTGGCACAGCTATTATCACTAAAACTGAACCCATTTCAGTTTCTAGAGATATGGGTATTGAGGAACACGATCAGGAAGGAAGAGTTCTTACTCTTGAATTTGATGAATTCTACGTCACAACAGTTTATGTACCAAATTCAAAAGGAGATTTATCTCGATTGGATTATCGTAAGCAATGGGATGCTGATTTTTTGAAATATCTAAAAGATTTAGAAACTAAAAAGCCCGTTTTTGTTTGTGGAGATTTCAATGTAGCACATACTGAGATGGACTTAGCTAGACCAAAACCCAACTACAATAAATCGGCAGGATTTACACAAACAGAAATTGATGGTTTAGACAATTTTGTAGGAGCTGGATTAAAAGATAGCTTCCGTCATTTTTATCCCGAAGAGAGAGATAGATATTCTTGGTGGAGTTACCGAGGTGGAGCAAGAGATAGAAACGTAGGCTGGAGATTAGATTATTTTTTGGTTAGCGAAAGTATGTTGCCAAAATTGACAGATGCATTCATTCTTAAAGATGTATTAGGTTCTGATCACTGTCCTGTTGGGATAGAGTTTTAATTCAACTACGATTACTAATCTCATCCAGAGGCCAAGTAATGAGTTACTAAACTGTCTAGAGTTAAAAGGTTGGACCATTATTTTTGTGGAACTTCTAATTTAGAATACTCGTCATATTGAGCAGAATTACCTTAATGAAATAAAGGTAATATAGTAGAAATATCTATAGCAACAGTGATAACACAATGTAAATTATTGAAATAGACCACATACGGCTCTGGTTCGGCTCTGGTTCGGCTCCGCTCACCAACCACGCTCACCAACCACGCGACCCATGACTACTTTTCTTTTCTTTGCGTTCTCTTTGCGTTCTCTTTGCGTTCTCTTTGCGAAAGCTTTGCGTACTTTGCGTGAAATAGAGTGTGCTTTTCACGCAAAGTACGCAAAGAGAAAAAATGCAAAGTTCGCAAAGTATCACTCGTCATTAGCTCATTGGAGTTTTTTGAGAAAAAACTTAGGTCTCAAGGTGACGATTATTCCACAGCATTCAGTGTAGAACCAGTATTATTAATGAGACTAATTAATATTAAAAAATGTTTTAAGAACTTCGGTCATGTAAGTATGATCATCTACTCCTCCAGTTTCTCTGATTGAATGCATTGCCCACATTGGGTTTCCAATATCTACCGAACGTAATGCCAACTGACCAGCAGAAACATTTCCTAGTGTTCCACCTCCAAGCATATCGCTTCTATTTGCAAATTTTTGATATGGTATTTTTGCTTCTTTACAAACCATTTCAAAAGCTGCACACGAATCGCTATCGGTTGTATATTTTTGATTTCCTTCTATTTTTATTACTGGGCCACCATTAATAAAAGGTCTTAAAACAGGATCTTGTTTTTCTCCTCTATTAGGGTGTGCTGCATGAGCCATATCAGCACTTACCATAAACGAATTGTAAATTGCTCTTTGTCTATCCTCCTCATTTTTTTCTAGTACTGCAGAAATTCTGTATAAAATATCTTTCAGTATTGGCGAACCTGCTCCTTGCTTAGATCTACTTCCAACTTCTTCGTTATCGAATATTGCAAGTACATTGGTTGCTACAGAATTGGATGAATTTATTAAAGCTGATAATCCTGCGTGAACCATTGCTAAATCATCTAGTTTACCAGAAGAAATAAACTCATCATTTAAACCAATAATACTTCCTTTTGTAAAATCGTACAGGTTAATATCTACTTCTAAAATATCCTCTACAGAGACATTTATTTCTTTAGCAATTGTTCTAGCAAGTAAATTATCCTTATTAATTTCTTCGCTAATTATTGCTGTTACTGGCAGCGTATCTATTTGTTTGTTTAATGCAAGCCCATCGTTAACAGTTCTATTCTGATGAATAGCCAAATTAGGGATAACAAGAATAGGTTTTTTGATATTTACTAAGTGAGTGCTTGGTCTTAAATGATTTTCACTTTTAACACTTACTCTTCCTGCTAAAGAAAGTGGTCTATCGAACCAAGTATTTAATATTGGACTTCCGTATGACTCTGTATTGAATTTGATGTACTTATTTTCGGCAGTCATTTCTGGAGAAGGTTTAATTTTAAAACCTGGAGCATCGGAATGAGCAGCAACTATTTTAAATCCATTTTCTTCTAGTTCTCCACTTCCAATAACAAAAGCGAATAATGAGGAATTATTTTGTTTAACGAAATATTTACCTCCTTTTTCTATATTCCATTTATCTGTTAAGTTCAACTCTGTAAACCCATTACTATCCAACTCAATCTTTGCATTTTCTACGGCGTGATAAGGACTTGGACTATCGTATATAAAATCTATTAGGTTTTGTGCATGTTCTTTTTTTGAAAGCATAATTCTATTTTTTGTTAAAATGATGACGAATGTACAAAATTGTCTCGGGATATTACATTTACAAAAACAGAAGGATAGGAGACAATGGCATCAATCATATTGAAACTAATATTTCTACTTTTGATTATACGGTTAGATTATTAATATTATTTAGTAGATAAATTTCTATTAAAGATATAAGTATATACTAAAGGTTTTTTTAGTTTTACAAAATGAAAATTACTTCACTTGTAACTGGAGGAGCAGGATTTATTGGATCTCATGTTGTTGATTATCTAATAAAGATGAATCACAAAGTAGTTATTTTAGATGATCTCTCTGGCGGTTTTACAGAAAATATAAATTCAGAATCAATTTTTATTAAGGGAGATATTTGCGATGCTACTTTAGTAAAGCAAATATTTGAAGAACACAATTTTACGTATGTTTATCATTTGGCTGCATACGCTGCCGAAGGTCTTAGCCATTTTATTAGAAATTTCAATTACCAGAATAACCTAATTGGAAGTATAAATCTTATAAATGCTGCAGTTAACAGGAATGTCAAATGTTTTGTATTCTCGTCTTCTATAGCTGTTTATGGAAATAACAAACTTCCATTGCACGAAGGACAGCATCCGTTACCCGAAGATCCATACGGAATAGCGAAGTATGCAGTAGAAATGGACTTGAAAAATGCCAAAGAAATGTTTGGTATGGATTACGTGATTTTTAGACCTCACAATGTTTATGGATCAAGACAAAATATTGCCGATAAATATAGAAATGTAGTAGGTATATTTATGAACCAAGTTCTTAACGGCAATAAACTAACTATTTTCGGTGATGGATTACAGTCTAGAGCTTTTACACACATAAACGATGTTGCTCCATACATTGCCAAATGTGTAAATATTAAAGGCTCTTACAACAATACTTTCAACATTGGCAGCGATGATGCTACTAGTATAAAAGAACTAGCTGAAATTGTTTTAAGAATAATGGACAGCAAAGAAAATATATCTTACCTAGAACAACGTAAAGAAGTGGTTCACGCTTATTCTAATCACGGTAAGTTTAAAAAAGTTTTTAATCCTGAAATTAATATTTCATTAGAGGATGGTCTTTTAGAAATGTCGAAATGGGTTATTAAAAATGGAGCTAAAAAAGCTGTAGAATTTAACGAGATTGAGATTTTAAAGAATTTACCTAAATCATGGCAATAAAACACTAATAGATGCAAGAAGAAAAATTAGTTTCAATAATAATGGCAGTAAAAGATACTGCTCCTTACCTACACGATTGTATAGATTCTATCATTGCTCAAACTTATAGCAATTGGGAATTGATTGCAGTAAACGATCACTCAAGTGATGATACTCCAAAAATACTAGAAGAGTATTCTAAAAAAGACAGTAGAATAAAGGTTTTTCACAGCGATAGACCTAAACTAATTCCTACTCTACAAATAGCCTATTCAAAAGCTACAGGCACACTTATTAACAGAATGGACTCGGATGATAGGATGCCTGATTATAAAATTAAAGTATTGGTTGATGAGTGGGATAAATATGGTAAAGGAGTTGTTATTGCAGGTGGGACAGAACATTTTGTAGATGAAGGAGAAGTTGGAGGTGGATTTATTAAGTATGAGAAATGGTTAAATAAAGTGGCTAAAAACTCTACCCATTATCAAGAAATTTATACCGAATGTGTAATTCCCTCACATTGTTGGATTATTCACAGAGATGATTTTAACATGGTTGGAGCCTTCGATCCCATTATTTATCCCGAAGATTATGATTTATGCTTTAGATTTTATAAACATAAATTAAAAGTAATAGGAATCGACTATATTTTACATCATTGGAGAGATAGGTCGGATAGGATTTCTAGAACGTGGGAAGAATACAAAGACAATAGATATTTTAACTTGAAATTAGATTTTTTTTTCGAATTAGATAGAGACAAATCAAGACCTCTTGTACTTTGGGGAGCAGGAAGAAACGGGAAGGATATGGCTAAATTAATTTTGAAAAATGAAAGTAGCTTTCATTGGGTTTGCGATAATGATAAAAAGATAGGAAAAGATATTTATGGAATAAAAATGCAACACTACAACGATGTTATTGATTTAGATAATCCACAGATTATGATTGTTGTTAACTCTCCTGATGGAAAATTAGAAATAAAAAATATTCTCAACTCTTGGAAAAAAGAAGTTGTAAATGATTATTGGTTCTTCTCTTGATTACCAAGTTTGGGAAATTACAAAACTTGAATAAATATACTGTTGAAAAGATATATTTTGGGTCTATGTTGTTTGTAGTGGGTTGCTAAAAAGGATATTTATGGTATATGTTTGTCGTGACTATCCTTTTGTACAGTGATAATTAAATTTTGCTTGGAAAAGCCATGCTTTCATGAACTCCTAAATATTAAATTGTTAGTGAGCTAATTGCGTTTCGCTTTTTTTTTGCGAAACATGGCATGTAGAGCAAGGATTTCATGGTCGCTCGCGAATCACCTTACAAAAGGCGCCTTTTCTTTTGGTTCGTTTTCTTTGGGCAAGCAAAGAAAATGAATAAATTATATGTTTTTGGAGAAGTTGGTATTTAAATTACACACTATAAATGGAATAGCCCCATTTATGATAATAGTAAGTATTACTGCTCTGAACTTATCTACGATATTTTTAATGAAGCAAATAATGGCAATCCAATTTTTAATCTAGAACCTATGACTTTTAAATCTATTAAGTCTAATGAATACTTTCCAGTATGGATAGATTATTATTAACTTAATTTTCCTATATCATAAGATTCATTAGGAATAAACCCCGCAGGAATTTATAGGTTCGAAAAAATAAAAATTATTAAGAAGCTGGGAGAAGTACAAAAATAGGGTGATATAATTATTTTGGTATTCATAATAAAATAGAATATTAAATTCATTATTTAGTTGATAAAATAAAGCAAATATGTATTCATCCATAATAAATGAAATTTGATAATCATTTTTTAATTTTTATAAATAAATTGTAATAATCTCATATATTTGTTATAGTTATTTCTATTATTAATTACTATTTACAACTATATACAATTATTACGATGTTCAATAAAATGATAGCAGAAATGTTGCCTCATTTTCCTAAAAGGTTAATTTGGTCTTTCTCAAAAAAGTATATCGCAGGAGCTAAATTGGAGGACGCAATTAGAGTTTCTAAAGAACTAAATTCAGAAAACACAATGGTAACAGTTGATGTTTTAGGAGAATTTATAACAAACTTAGATCAAGCCAATGAAACTAGAGATGAGTACCTAGAAGTAATTGGGGAGTTTGAAAAAAATAATATTGATGGTAATTATTCAGTTAAGCCAACTTCTTTTGGATTATTGTTAGACGAAGAAGTAGCTTATCAGAATATTAGAGCAGTAGTTGCTAAGGCCGCAAGATATGGGAATTTCGTTCGTATAGATATGGAAGACTCTCCATGTACAGATTTAGAAATTGATCTTTACAAAAAACTTAAAGCCGAATTTCCTACGAATGTAGGATTAGTAGTTCAGGCTTACATGCGTAGAACACTAAAAGATATATCTGATTTACTAGAAATTCATACCGATGAAGCTCCAACAAATTATCGTTTGTGTAAAGGTATTTACATTGAGCCAGAAGAAGTTGCATACAAAGATTTTGATGTTGTTAATGATAACTTCTTGAAAGACTTAGAGTTTATGTTCCAAAATGGAATTTACGCAGGTATAGCAACTCACGATGAATTTTTGGTTGAAGGTGCATTAAAACTAATTGAAAAACATAAAATGGCTAAAGAAGAATATGAATTTCAGATGCTTTATGGTGTAACTCCAAAACTTCGTCAAAAATTAATTGATGAAGGACACAGAATGAGAGTTTATGTGCCATTTGGTAAAGATTGGTTTGGATACTCAACTCGTAGATTAAAAGAAAATCCAAACATTATTTCTAGTGCTATGAAATCAATGATTAATAGTCGATAGTTTGATTTTTAATGGAGGAACGTTTAATTGTCTGTTTAATTGAGGAATTGTTTAACTGAGTAACTATGGCTATTAAACAAATGGTACTCCCACGAATGTCGTGGAAATTTGAATAAATTATATCTTTAAGAAAATAGAAGATTAAGTGTTTAAAGGATTATAAGATTACTTTATCTGTTGTCTTTACTATGTACTCCTCTAATCTTATAATCTAAATTTCACTATACTAATTTTTTGTTTTCCACACAAATCAAGGTAGAACCATAAAATATAATAGGGAGCTGAAAATAAACTTTCAACTCCCTATTTGCTTCTAATATCCAACCTTTAATTTAATTATTTCGATGTTATTACTCTTTTTAGAGTGGAATTTAACTATATAAAGTCCTTTTTTATAGTTGGAGAAATCTAAATTTTGATTTCCTTCTTTTATTAAAGTGGTTTTTACTAAAATTCCATTAGAGTAATAAATTTTCATTTCTAATAATTCTTTTGCTTCAACATGAAGAATGTCATCTACAGGATTAGGATATATAGTTGCCATTTTAAAACTTTCAAAATCATCATTACCAAGGGTGTATTTTTCTATATTTTTACTGATTATACTACTAAATTTACCCTCACTGTCTTTGAATCTAATATTAAGTTGGTATTCTCCATTTTCAATGCTAGACAAATCTAAATCTGTAGCAATTACCAAGTTTTTTTCAGGAGAGATAACAACTTCCACTTTAGTACTCAAATCGCTATCTATCCAATATTCGTAAGAAACAATTTTGGCATCTAAACTACCAGAAACAGTGGGAGCTTGTACAAATAATTTATTTATAAAAGATGTGTATTTCCCATTATTATCTTTAAACCGTAAGTGTAAAACATTAATGTTGCGTTCCAAATTACTTACATCAATATCTGTTACAAGGTTTAACTCGTCAACAGCCGATACAGTTACAGATTGCTTACTAGCAGTATCATTATTAAAATAATATTCGTAAGAAGTAATTTTGGCATCTAAACTACCCGAAACAGTGGGAGGTCGTATAAATAATTTATTTATAAAAGATGTGTGTTTACCATTATTATCTTTAAAACGTATGTGTAATACATTAATGTTGTGT
>JADGDT010000111.1 GCA_016744755.1 Ichthyobacteriaceae bacterium
AGAAATATTTGCTTCATCATCAGGGTGAACACCATCAGGATTCTTAGCAATAAAATCATCAGATGGATCTTGAGCATCAGATTGAATATAATCTAACCTCGCTCCAGTTTGTAATGAAAGCTTGTCGCTAGCACGTAAATTGTACTGTGCAAAAACTCCGTAATCATTTACATAAGAATCTTGCCAAACCTGCTTAGTACCAACAACTGCATCATTTTTTACTTTAACAGTTTCACCTTGGTTAGCAATATTTTTCATATCTAAACCAACATAAAAAAGATTATTATCATTTTTGCCAAGTTCTAATTCAAATTTACCTCCATAGGTTTGAGAGTAAGTTGTAGAAGTAGCTACTCCCATCATTGCAACTGTTGGTCTATGCTTATTTGTCATAACATGCTCAACATCTGCAAAATATGCTTTAGCCTTAATATTTCTAATAAGCCCTGTATCAAACCTATTATCGTAATCTACAGTACCTATTGTACCATTGTCAATATCAGTATCCATAGGAAGTCCTGGGTGCATAATATCTCTACCAAACGACTGACGGAAAGTTACTCTTATGTGTTGAGTAGGGTCTAAATTATATCCTGCTTTTAAAGCATAGTCATTGGTATTGAAAGAAGAAATAATTTCTTGTCCATTACCACTTTCGTAATTTCCAAATCGCTTAACTCCGCCATCGGCCATGAAAAACCATTTTTCCTTAACTACTCCAGCTTTTAAACCAGTAAACCAACTTGCTCCATTAGTTTCGTATCCTCCTTCTAGAGATGCTGAATATATTTTATCCGTATCGTAAGTAGGTACTTTTGTTACTAAATTAATAACTCCTCCTAGTGATGATCCGTAGCGAACAGAATAAGGACCTTTAATAATTTCTATCTTTTCTACTTCTTCTGGCGTAATATGTGTTGTAACAGGATCCATTCTATTAGGACAAGCTGGTGCTACAGTTGTTCCTCCATCAAACTGTATATTTAACTGCTCATTCTTGAACCCTCTAAAAACTGGTTCCATTGCATAACCTCCTTTTTTGTCTATTCCAAAACCTGGAATACCACTAAAAAGACTACCTGCATCGTGATTTTTATTTTTAGAAATTTCGGTATTTACTATACTTAATTGTAATGGTGATTCTTTTTTATTATCTGTAACAGTTATTTCGTCTAGTACATTTACATCTTGTGCATTAATATTAGCACTGAAACATAATAAAGCCGAAAAAATAATTGCCCCTTTTAGGTATATATTCTTCATATTAATCTTTATAAGAAAAAAATTGATTGTAAAATTTTGGTATGATTCTTAAGTCTATTATTATTAATGGTTTAGTTCTATATATCATCACAAACAACACAGCCTTTAACATTAATAACTGATAATTGATAATTATGTGCCAATTCCCACTTTACGCTTTTAGTCCTCAATTGCAATCCTATTCACAAACACCCTAGTCGGGTCTTTTGCCAAAAAGCAAAAGCCAGCCTAGCGCGTTGTTCATTAGTCTTCCCATTTCTGGGCTAACACTACAATTGGGGGCATAAAAGTAATACGAGATATTTATTAGAACTTTGCCGTATTAATTAATAGGTTCTACCCTGATTTGTGTGAAAAACAAAAGAGTAGTAGAGTAAAAATTAGATTATAAGATTAGAGTATTACAGAGTAAACAATAAGTACAGTAATCCTTTAAACCCTTAATCTTTTATTTTATTAAGGATATAATTTATTCAAATTTCCACAAAATTCGTGGTAGTACCAATTAATAGAATAAAATCATACAAATAATATAAGTAGTTCTTAACAATAAAAAATGAATGCTTACAAATTAGTTGCGGTAATTAGTAAACTCAAAACGCAATAGTTTACATAAGTTCAAATCAATACAATTACCAACTACAACTATTAAAATTGTAATTGACAAAAGACTTAATTAACCCATTGCAATTTTAAAATCAAAGATTTCAAACATAGACTATCATTAAGAACAATTATTTATGAAATTGATTTAGGTGGTGGGGTAATGTGATCTGAATAGACCGAATATTCTTTTTCTATGTAAGAAAAAATATTAATTCTTTCTACATTAATAATACTAAGTAGCTCATAAGAAAATGAATCTGATGTAGTGTATTGTAAATTTAAAACTTCACTAATTACAGCTTCTTTCTCTTCTTTATCTTCTTGTAAAGCTCTTGTTTGCTTAATTAGGTAACATTTACCATTACACTCAAGCTCTGGTTTGTCTTTATTCTCACAAAGTTCTTGGCTAATATGTTTGTAATTAGCAATATAATTAAAAACAGGCATAGACTGGAAACTAATTACCAGCAAATGACTTGTTAATATTATAAAACTAATTATTTTTGACACAATATATCCGTTAGATTAATTAATGGTTAAAGATATAATTATCTTTTATTAATCTATATAAAAACAATTAAAAAATCAATAAATAATATGATTAAACACATAGTCTTATTCAAATTTAAGGAAGAGAACAAGGAAGTTTTCATGAAACAAGCAAAACAAGAATTAGAGGATCTTGTTGATACAATAGATGAGTTAAAAGGTATGGAAATAGGAATCAACTATTTAGGAGATGATAAAATGCCAGATTTATCTCTTACATCAACTTTCGATAATAAAGAAGGATTGAAAGTGTATGCCACTCATCCAGCGCATTTGAAAGTTGTACAATTAATAAAACCTATGGCAATTGGCAGATGGGTTGTTGATTACGAAGTTTAAGAAACTTTCTTTGTGATACACTTTATATTCTAACCACTAAGGACACTAAGTTAACCACAAAGTACACCAAGATTATTCTTTAAGAAACTTTCTTTGTATTTCTTTGTGCAATACTTTGTGTTTCTTTGTGTTTCTTTGTGCAATACTTTGAGTTCTTTGTGGTTAATAAACAACTTATTTGAAAGGATGTAAATCATTCCTCAATATGAAAAACTTTAATCATACTATCGAAAGTTGAGGCACCAAAAATCCCAATCGCATTACCTTCAATATTTGTTGGAGGATTACCTGGAGTAATATCTTGTCCGTTACCTATTAACCTCTGTAGTGTATAGAAATAATTATAATTAGCTTCATCTATTCCCATCAACTCTATCCATACCTCATCTTGATCTTCTAAGGCTATACCATTAAAGTTATAAGGAATTGTATTTCCATTGAAAAATCTATCCTCAACTATATAAAAACCCGACATGTATTCTCCATTAATTATAAGTCGCAATCTATAAAAATTAGCCTCTTCAGCGTTATCTAAAAAGTAAGTTGTTATTTTATAGTGTAATTCTTCCGAACCATCACCATCTTCATTTTTAGAGCCAAAGTCATTTACCTCAATGCTAATAGAGTCAATTTTTACAGGTGATGATGTTTCAGAAAATGACTCTAAAACCTCTGTCCCTGTATCTACACGTAACTTATATTTATGATTACTAATTACAGCTAAATCCTTATTGTTATACAAACCTAGACTATCTTCTGGGCTAACTTCATCTAAAGTAAAAATATTTCCAAGTTCATCTGAAACTTCTACAATTGCTCCAACAATTTTTTCGGCAGATTCTGAGGAATAAAAATTACTTGTTTTAGTCAACGACACCAAGTTTACACCCTCCTCACTAGTAATTTGCCCTTCTACAACTATTTTAGGTTCGGCATCTTTTAGATCAACATCAATAACCTTTTCGCAAGATGATAAAGCAAATATTGATAGTATTAATATGTAAATAATCTTTTTTGACATCATATCTTTTAAAATGAAAAATTATAACTTACTGATGGTACAAACTTGAACAATGCTAACTGTACTGCTTCTGTAGTACCAGGGTCTGTCTCACTTTCTTGAAAAGAAATAGTGTATGCATTTTCTCGTCCGTAAACATTGTAAACTGAAAAATTCCAACTAGACTTAAAACGTTTTTTCACCTTTTCTTTTTCACCTGTTTCTGGGTTTATCTCGTACTTGAAGTTATTATTATCAAGTGTTACTCCAATATCCATTCTGTGATAATCAGGCATTCTATATCCATTTCTTTCGGTATAGTAAGGTACCAATTGCCCTTCAATTTGGTATTTCCCACTTGGAAAAGTAACAGCATTTCCTGTGAAATACACCCATGTTCCCGATACAGTTAAACGTGGAGTTAAATGATAATTAGCAACAATAGAAAAATCGTGAATTCTATCTTGTTTTGCCGAAAACCATTCATTGTTGTTAATCTCTTTGAACAACTTTTCTGATCGTGACAAAGTATAACTTACCCAACCAGTAAGTTTGCCTGTTCTTTTCTTAAGTAAAAACTCAATTCCATAAGCCCTACCATCGCCATATAACAACTCTGACTCTACATCGGCATTAAATGTTGTAGCAGCACCTGTTCTGTAGTCAATAATATTATCTACTTTCTTGTGGTAGATTTCGGAAGAGAACTCCCATTTATTGTCATTGAAATTTCTGAAATATCCCAAAGAATACTGATCTGATTCTGCAGGTTTTATATTATTACTTGTAGGCAACCAAATATCTGTAGGAGCCGATGTTGTTGAGTTTGATATCATATGCAAAAACTGATAAGATCTAACATAAGCAGCTTTTACCGACTGTTTTTCATCTATAACAAAAGTTGCTGCAAATCGTGGTGCAAGTCGGTTATAACTAGCAACTGTTTCCCATTTCTGATATTCGGCTACATCTATTGGATTACCATTCTCGTCCCATGTAACAATTGTACCTGGACCTATCTGAGTGAAATTTGTAAACCTTAATCCATAAGACAAGGTAAGTTTATTATTGATTTTATGAGTGTTAGAAATGTATGCTGCACTTTCTAGAGAATATTTATGTTCGAGGAGAAAATCATTTACATTTTCGTCATTTGAATTTAGTTCTCCTGGCATAAATGTATGATGAATAATATTTGCTCCAAATTTAATTGTATTATTCTCATTAAAGAAATAATCAAATTCTTGTTTGAAATTCCAATCTCTTATTCGCGATGAAATATCTATATCTACATCGCTAGTAATATTTATTTTATAGTTGTAATCGCTATAAATAAATGATGTATTGGAAAATAGTTTAGGATTAAAAATATGATTCCATCTAATGGTAGCTGTAGTATTTCCCCAATTAAAACCAAATTGATCGGAATATCCTAATACATCTCTTCCAAAATATCCTGATGCAAATACTCTATTATTCTCGTTGATTTTATAATTTGCCTTTAAATTCAAATCATAGAAATACAATTTTGTGTTTCGTTGGGCTTCATTATTAGATAGTTTCAGAAAAAGGTCGGCATAAGTTCTCCTACCCGAAACCATAAAAGAACCTTTATCTTTTACAATTGGTCCTTGTACTGTTAGTTTAGATGAGATAACTCCAATTCCTCCATCAACACCAAACTCTTTATTATTTCCATCGTTCATTTTCACATCCATAACAGATGCAAGCCTACCTCCGTATTCGGCAGGCATATTTCCCTTGTAGAGTTTCACATCTTTAATTGCACTAGAGTTAAATACCGAAAAGAATCCCAAAAGGTGGGAAGCATTGTAAACAGGTGCTCCATCTAGTAGAATTAAATTCTGATCGGCAGCTCCTCCCCTAACATAAAACCCTGCATTCCCATCACCTGCAGGCTTTACTCCTGGCAATAATTGTATGGTTTTCATAATATCTTGTTCTCCAAATAATACTGGTACAGTTTCAATATCACTAACATTTAGATTAGAAACTCCTACATCGGTAGAAACAATATTATCGTCGGAACGTTTAGCACTTACTACTACTTCCGATAATGATTGAGAATCAACTTTTAAATCAATGTTTATTTTAAGATTTTTGTTTAAAACAATTTTTTTGGTGATGGTTTTATAGCCCAAATAACTAAATAGAAAAGTATAATTACCTTCTGGTAAACTCAGTGAATAAAAACCGAAAGTATTGGTAGAAACGCCTGTAGTTGGCGATTCTTTTACGGCAATATTAACACCTATTAAGTCTTCTCCATTAGAACCATCGGTTACACTACCGCTAACTGTAAATACTTGTGCTTGTAATGATATTACATTTAAAAATATCAGAAATATAATTATATGGATTTTATTCATAAAGTAAGATTGTTCTTTATTTAGTGGGGTATATTAGTTTGATAACGTGCAATTATAATTAATATTATTGAAATGTAAAACTACATCTTTCTATTTCAGTGGTATCTTTTCTTTTAGAATTTCTACACCATCAAAAACAGCGGGGCAAATTTCTGTGTTCTTCACTGTTAAATTACTTATCTGAAAAATCTTTTTTCTATCTAAATGAGGATATTCTCTACATGCCTTTGGTCGTGCTTCGTAAACCAAACAATAATTATCGGCAGCTAAAAACACACAAGGCATCTCTTTAAAAACATAATCGTTATCTTCATCTACACGTAAATACTGACTAATAAATGCTTTAGATTTCATCTTCAAAAACTTGGCAAGTCTTTCTATATCTCTATCTTTAAGTAGTGGTCCCGTTGTTTTACAACAGTTTGCACAGCTTAAGCAATCAGTATATTCAAATACCTCATCGTGTATGTCTTGCATTACACTATCCAAATTCTTAGGTTTCTTTTTTCTAAGTTTCTGAAAGTACTTTTTGTTTTCCGTTTGTTTTAATCTTGCTTTCTGAACAAGATCTTTTAGTATGTTTTGCATATTTTATAAAAAAAAGACTAAACGTAAGGGTACACAACTTCTGTTAAATACAACCCTTGAGCTGGAACAGAAGTTCCGGCTTTCCTCCTATCTCTAGATTCTAATACTTGTTTAAACTCCTCTACTGTTTTCTTACCTACTCCAACTTCCAACAAAGTACCAACAATTGCTCTCACCATGTTTCGCAAGAATCTATCAGCTTTTACATGAAAAATTAATAGGTCACCTTTATTCTCCCACACTGCATTCATTACATCACAGTTGTAAGTACGAACATCTGTATTAGATTTAGAGAAGCATTTAAAATCAGTGTAACCATACATTATTTTTGATGCTTCATTCATTTTATCTACATCTAAATTATGATAAATTTGATATGTACTATCTGTTAAAAAAGGATTTTTACCTAAGTGAATATGGTATTCATAGGCTCTTGAAATAGCATCGAACCTTGTATGAGCATCATCTTTAACATTAAAAATTTTATATATTGAAATATCTTTTGGAAGAAAAGAATTCAATTTAAATGTGAGTTTATCTGATTTAATTTCTCCTGTAAAATCAAAATGAGCATACATCTGTTTTGCATGAACACCTGTATCTGTACGACCTGCACCAACAATCACTATTTTTTCTCTAAGTACAACAGAAAGTTTATTTTCTAAAACTTCTTGTACACTTATTTGATTTGGCTGACGTTGCCATCCAAAATAGTTTTTACCCTTGTATGCTAATTCTATAAAATATCTCACAATTACTGGTTACTGATTACAAAAATATGGTAACGAAAAATATTTAACTAATTTATACACTTAATGTTTTCAATATGTACTTACTTGCCCGTAGGCTTACATTGTTTTATTCCTGATGAAGTTTTTACTCGTGGGACACGGCAATTTATGTAAGTCTTAAACGAAGGGTATCTAAGTGACACCATCTTCTAGAATCTAGTCTATCGTGTATTGTATAGAGGTCTCCTAAAACTGGACATTCTACTTTTCTATCTATGAAATCAACAAAAAACATCTACCTCTTCTGTCTTAAAATCTACTTATACTTTAGTTACTTTCCAGAAGTCACCAAAGTTTAGTATTATATCAAAAAATTGTCCTGAAAACATTTAGCTAATTGGTTGAGTTCCAATAATTACCACTTTTTCAATAATTTTATACCCCATCCCTAAAGGGAGAAATCATTGAAAAAGCTAAATCTGTTTTTAATATTTTTTGATTCCCTTTAGAGCTAGGGCAAAACAAAAAATATAAAATTGTGGTGATTATTAGAATATAGCTAGCTAATTTAGTGCTTTACACAATATTAGTGGTAGAACCAAAAATGTAGAATCATAAAAAAAGGAACTTCTAAAAAGAAGTCCCTTTTTTGTTCTTATATATTATTCCGTTACTACTTCTTTAGTTTTATTACCATCCGTAAGCATTCTAATTTTTATTTTAAAAATAGCAAAAATCAAAGTCATAAACGGACTAATTAGATTGAAAAAAGCATAAGGAGCGTAAGCCATAGTAGAAACTCCAAGTACAGAAGCCTGTGTAGCACCACAAGTATTCCACGGTATAAGTACAGATGTTACTGTGCCAGAGTCTTCTAATGTTCTAGATAAGTTTTCAGGAGCTAAACCTCTATCTCTATATGCATCAGCATACATCCTGCCTGGTACAACTATAGCTAAATATTGATCTGAAGCTGTAAGATTAAAAAATATTGAAGTGCCAGAAGTTGCAACAATAAGTGATACAATACCTTTTCCCATTTTCAATAAAGAATTTGAAATGGTATGCAGTGCTCCAATAGATTCCATAACACCACCAAAAATCATGGCAGTAATAATTAACCAAATCGTATTTAGCATACCAGCCATTCCGCTTGTTGTAAGTAAACTGTCTAGCAACTCATTATGAGTAGCAAGGTTAGTTTCGCCTATCATAGACTGTACAATAGTTTTGTAGGTAGCTTGAAAAGTTAAATTATCTGTTCCCGCAATTTGTTCAATTAAATGAGGTTGGAAAAAGTATGCGAAAATACCTCCTAGTAAAGTCCCTAAAAATAATGCTGGCAGAGCAGGTATCTTTTTAATTATCATGAAAATAACAATTACAGGTACAAGAAATAACCAAGGAGTAATATTGAAGGTTTCTGTAAGTGCATCTTGAATTAAGTGGACATCAACAGCTGCACTTGTTTCGCTATAAGAAAATCCCATTATCAAATAAATTATCAAAGCTATTCCCATTGATGGGAATGTAGTGTACATCATATACCTAATATGTGTAAACAAATCTGTTCCTGCCATTGCAGGTGCTAAATTTGTTGTGTCGGACATAGGCGACATTTTATCGCCAAAGTAAGCGCCCGATATTATTGCTCCACCAATTACTTCTTCGGGTAACCCCAGTGCTTTACCAATACCTAAAAGTGCAACCCCAATTGTAGCCACAGTTGACCAACTACTACCTGTAGCAACAGATATTAATGCCGAAATTATTGCCGACGCAAATAGAAATATTGTTGGATTTAAGATTTTAAGTCCATAGTAAACCATAGCAGGAACAACTCCAGAAAGTAACCATGTACCTGCAAGCGAACCAATAAATAAAAGAATAACTATTGCTGATGATGTTTCTCTAAGATTGTTTGAAACTCCCTTAAACATATCTTCATATGTGTAGTTGTTGTAGAACCCAATAAAACCAGCAATTAAAGCACCAAATAATAATGCCATTTGATTTGCTCCTGCGAGGGTGTCATCAAAAACCATTACGTTATATGCCAAAAGAGGAATTAAAATAATTATAGGAAGTAGGGATTGTAGTAGAGTTGTTTTCTTTTTCTGCATTTGATTTTTTTTGATAAAGAATATTTTTTTTTCAAAACTACGAAGACAGTATCTGTAAATACAAAGAAGTGTAATTTTGGTTCTTAAATGTATGTATTTGTTATGGATTTAAAAAAGATATTTATTGATTGGTAAATATTCATCGTTAATGATAATAAACCGTTTTAACCAAAAAGGACACAAAAGTAATCACGAAGAATGCAAAAGCTTAAATAAACATAACCTTCTTCGTGTAACTTTGTATAAAATATTCCGACCTTTGTGATTGTATTATATTTCTTAGTATCCACTTGATTAATGAATAGATACTATTTATTATATCGGATTAAAAAAAAGATTATACATCATGTTTTTCAAGAATATTTACTTCCTCTAAACAAGATTTTATATTCATAAATGTTCTTTCAATATCGTGATCTAATCCAATTGAAAATCGAATTAGACCTTTGCTGATACCAATATCATCTTGTTCTTCATCTGTAATTTCTGAAGATGTACTTGTTCCTGGTGCACTGAATAAAGTTTTGTAAAAACCTAAACTTACAGCTAGTAAACCTATGTTATCCCTTTGCATTGCTTCCATAAGTTCATTTGCTTTTTCTAAAGAGCCTGTATCAATTGTAAACATTCCAGAATATCCAAAGCCATCATTTTTCATTTCAGACATTAATTCATGTTGAGGATGGTTTTCTAAACCAGGGTAAGAAACTTTAAGTCCTAAATCTTGTAATTTTCTGGAAACGTAAATTGCATTTTTGCTATGCTGTTGCATACGTAGATGTAGAGTTCTGATATTTTTAGTGATACTCGCCGCTCGTAATGGATCTAGCACAGGACCTAAAAGCATACTTGCACCATCATTTACATCTTTCAAACTATTGATGAAATCTGCCGAACCACAAATTGCACCACCAACAGCATCAGATGCTCCATTAATGTATTTTGTTAAGCTGTAAACAACCACATCAGCCCCCAATTTTATGGGACTAAAAACCATAGGGGTGAAAGTATTATCAACCACAAGTGTGATATTGTTCTTCTTAGCAATTTTAGAAATTTCAGGAATGTTAGCAACTTCAAGT
>JADGDT010000112.1:0-1685 GCA_016744755.1 Ichthyobacteriaceae bacterium
AAGAAGAAGGGTTAGACATCTACGAGCACGGAGAAACAGCATATTTCGATTAAATTAAATTTTCTTTTTATATTTAAAAACGGTTCAATTCCTTTAGGAGTTGAGCCGTTTTTTTTATGTCACAAAATCATTTTTATGATTGCAGTCAGTTTTTTATTATGTAATAAACCCTAACTTATGTAGCGATGCTGAATATCTAATAATAACAATTAAATAACATTATTATGAAAACAAAATTACTACTTGCTCTATTGTTTGTGTTAAGTATATCTATAAACGCACAGATTATTAACGATAATTTTGATAGTGAGACAATTGGATCATTACCTACAGGCTGGGTTATTAAATACAATGGCACAGGAGCTGCCAACCAACAAGTGGTAAACACAACTTCGGTAAGTCCAAATAATTCTTTTCAACTTGAAGGAGCTAGTTCTTGGTCAGCATCTCTTGTTAAGACACCATCAATAATGCCGAATAAATTAAGTGTTGAAGCTTTTGTGAAAGCAGAAAAAACACTTTCAGGTCAAGCAGGTAATTTTGGGTTATACAATCCAAATGCTGATACTTGGGGTACCAGTTGCTATAGAGTAGAATTTAAAAATGGTAAAATAATTGCAAATTATACTGGAGGAAATACCTATGAAATTCAAAGCTATAATACAAATCAGTGGTATCACATTAAGATTAAAGCTAATTTAACTACAAAACTATATCAAGTGTATATTGATGGAGTACAAGTAACAGGTACTTATAATTCTACCACAATCAGTGATTTTCCAGCACACCCAACTACAGTGCCAACTGATGTATTATTAACAGCAGGTAATGCAGGAACAACCAAAATGTGGTTTGATGATGTTAAACTATACGAAACCCCAGAATTAGTAGCTCACTACCCTTTTAACGGCAATGCCAATGACGAAAGTGGAAATGCTAATAACGGAACCGCTTATGGTGCAACATTAACTATTGATAGAAATGGAATAACAAATAGTGCCTATTATTTTGATGGTGTTGATGATTATATATTGTGCAATACAGAAATTGGACCTTTTGGAACATCCTCCAGAACAATATCTTTTTGGGCTAAAACAGATGTGTTGCCAGTTATTAATAGCCAACAAAATGCAGTATTGAGCTATGGAGGAAATATAAATACTGGGGGTAGTAGATTTGAAATATTATTAAATCCTAAATGTAGAGGACTTGCTGTAGATGTTTCGTCAAAATACATAGCTAAAGAATTTGATAATTCAGATAACAACTGGCATTATTATACCATTGTAATGGACAATACAGTTTCTACCCTATTATCAGGTATTAAATTTTATGCTGATGGAAATCAAATTAGTAACACTTGTAATACAAATGGAGATATAAGCATAAACACACTAGATGAACAAAAATTAAATATAGGGAGATTATTTTATACAGGACAACCCAGATATTTCAAAGGTTCTATAGATGAAATCAGAATTTACAACAAAGCACTTACTGAAACTGAAATATTAAATTTATTTAATAACAACACATTAAAAGTTGAAAAAATTGAGAATATAGTATTAAATGATTTTTACATTAATAACAATACACTTTATTTTAAAAACACTAAAAACTTAACCGAAATAACTAAAGTAGAGGTGTATAATTTATTAGGTCAAAAAGTATTTAAAACTTTAGAA
>JADGDT010000112.1:1785-10656 GCA_016744755.1 Ichthyobacteriaceae bacterium
AACAATACACTTTATTTTAAAAACACTAAAAACTTAACCGAAATAACTAAAGTAGAGGTGTATAATTTATTAGGTCAAAAAGTATTTAAAACTTTAGAAGCTGAAAAAGAAATTTCTTTTAAACAATTAAAACAAGGTATTCATATCTTAAAAGTTAAGAATACGAATGGTAATTACAGTACATCTAAATTTATAATTAATTAAATTCTTTAACTATGAAAAAATTAGTGTTTTCTCTAGTATTTATTTTATTTGGCTCACTTCTTTATTCACAAAGCAGTTTAGTTGCCTATTACCCTTTTAATGGCAATGCAAACGACAAAAGTGGAAATGCCAATAACGGAACTGTAAATGGTGCAACTCTAACAGCCGATAGATTTGGTAATGCAGATAATGCCTATTATTTTGATGGTGTTGATGATTACATACTCTGCAATACAGAAGTTGGGCCTTTTGGAACATCTTCTAGAACAATATCTTTTTGGGCTAAAACAGATGTATTGCCAGTTATTAATAGCCAACAAAATGCAGTATTGAGCTATGGAGGAAATATAAATACTGGGGGTAGTAGATTTGAAATATTATTAAATCCTAAATGTAGAGGACTTGCTGTAGATGTTTCGTCAAAATACATAGCTAAAGAATTTGATAATTCAGATAACAACTGGCATTATTATACCATTGTAATGGACAATACAGTTTCTACCCTATTATCAGGTATTAAATTTTATGCTGATGGAAATCAAATTAGTAACACTTGTAATACAAATGGAGATATAAGCATAAACACACTAGATGAACAAAAATTAAATATAGGGAGATTATTTTATACAGGACAACCCAGATATTTCAAAGGTTCTATAGATGAAATCAGAATTTACAACAAAGCACTTACTGAAACTGAAATATTAAATTTATTTAATAACAACACATTAAAAGTTGAAAAAATTGAGAATATAGTATTAAATGATTTTTACATTAATAACAATACACTTTATTTTAAAAACACTAAAAACTTAACCGAAATAACTAAAGTAGAGGTGTATAATTTATTAGGTCAAAAAGTATTTAAAACTTTAGAAATTATCGAACAAATACAATTAAAAATACAGCAAAAAGGAACATATATTTTAAAAATATATAGGAATAACAATCAAATAAATACAGGAAAATTTATAATTCAATAACGTATTGAATCTAAGAATAGAAAAATAGACGCCAAAAAAAAGCCCTCAACAATGTTGAAGGCTTTAATTTGTATCTTAGATACTTTGCTTACTATGCTTCAGTTTCTTCAGCAAAAGGCTGAACCGAAACGTAAGATCTGTTGTTTCTTTTCTTCTTAAAAGTAACAACTCCATCAGTTAAAGCGTAAAGAGTATGATCTTTTCCCATACCTACGTTTTCACCTGGATTGTGTGTTGTTCCTCTCTGGCGAACAATAATGTTACCAGATATTGCAGCTTGACCACCGAAAATCTTAACTCCAAGACGTTTACTTTCCGATTCTCTACCGTTCTTAGAACTACCAACTCCTTTTTTGTGTGCCATCGTTCAACGATTTTAAATTATTAATAAATGTTTGAATTAAGCAACGATGTTGCTGATTTGGATTTTAGTCAAATACTGACGGTGTCCATTTCTTTTCTTGTAACCTTTTCTTCTCTTCTTTTTGAAGACGATTACTTTGTCACCACGTAAATGCTCAATAATTTTAGCTTCTACTTTGGCTCCTTCTACAGCTGGGGCGCCAATCTTTACTTTTCCGTTGTTGTCAATTAAAAGAACATTTGCAAATTCAATTGCTGAATCTACATCTCCTTCTAATCTATGAACAAAAATAGATTGGTCTTTCTCAACTTTGTACTGATGCCCTGCTATCTCTACAATTGCGTACATATTAAGAGTATCTTAATGTTAATAAATACTTTTCCGTTTTTATAACGGTCTGCAAAAGTAAGTATTATATTTATAACCACCAACCCTGAAACTGTTTAATCTATAGATTTTATTCTTCTATATCGTAAATCATAGTTGTACTTAACCTTGCATTCTCTAGAGGCATTTTTACAACATCGTATTTTATCATTTCAAAACCTTGTTTTTTTGCAACAATCCCAGCTATGTCATTTAATGCAGCCATCAACATTGGCTCGTATTCACCATCAACTTCATCATAACCAAAATCACCAACAATAGGTTGATCCCTCACTCCAATTTCTGGAGCAAAACCATTCCAATAATCTGAAACATCATTGGCATTAGCACTTTTAAAAATTATTGGTTGTATTGCCCAATTAGGGTAATCCTTACTAGGTATTGTAGCACTTGCAGTATATTTACCATGAGTAGTTTCTCCTACAGTTACAACTTCCATGTAAGGTCTTAGTCCATTTATAACTAACTCACTGGCCGAGGCAGTTCCTTCTAATCCTATTACATAAACACGGTTTAAATCTAAGTTGGGTAAATCCATACCTAATATACCTCCATCTTCTTCGTAGCCATAAGCTTTAGATGATAATTTATTTTGCAGATAATCTTCTCCATATTTAGGATCATCGAGATAAAGCTCCTGAAGTTCATCGTTGTACTGTTTTTTCAAAAACACATCACCAATTGCGCTTTGTGGAGCTACCATACTTGCAATATTTATAGCCGAAGTTACTGCTCCTCCTCCATTATACCTAAGGTCTAAAATTAATTCTGTAACTCCTTCAGCCTTGTAATTATCAAATTCCGAAATTAGATCGGCATCATAATTATGTATAAAAGAGTTGTAAAGTAGGTAGGCTATTTTTTTGCCATTGATGTTGTAAATCTCACTTTTAATAATTGGATTAATACTAATTTCTGCCTTAGTAATTGATTTAGTGTCTCCTAATATAATAAACTCCTTATTAACGAAATCGTATTTACCCATGGTGATAGTGTAAGATTCTTGACTAAGCAATTCACTAATATTATCTATGGTAAGTTCATTGCCATCAATCTCCATTATTACACTTCCTCTTATCAAACCAGCTTCCGAAGCAGGTGTATTTGCGTAGACATAAGCTACAACAAGCGCTCGCTTATTTGAACCTTCTTCAATCCTATATGAATATAAATAATATCCTGATGAAGTTCTTATCCCATTAAAATAATCTAATAAACCTTGTAAATCATCAGTAATAAAAGACCACCTATCTCCATTTCTATTAGCATCTAAATCTTCATCGTAAGTATCACTTGTTCCTTTATAAACTACTTTATCGAAAAATTCTTTGGAATCTTCAGTGCTACCTGCATCTAAGTTATCTGGTATTTTGTCGGTCCACAGGTAAAAGAAATCCATATACTCCAATACAAATTCATTAACTTTTAGTGCTTCATTACTTATTTTAGAATTCTCAGTTTTATTGCATGACACTGTAGCTATACTTAGGAATGCTATCAGTAAAAATATATTTATCTTCATCTTATACTCTATTAGTCGTCATTAATTTAAGTAATAACTTGTGTTATTATATTCTTTGCAATGTTACAAAATAATTTTCAAGTTAATAATGTTTTGTTCTTAGTGCATTTTGTCGAAATTTGTGGTTGATTTACTCGTGGGGAAAAACTATTAATCTACACACGTAAACTTAGACTGAAAATTATAGTTATATTAGCGTTGAACCAAAATTATTAGTTATCGAACATGAATAAGTTTCTATTTACAAGTATATTTTTTTTGGTTTCAAATCTACTTTTTTCTCAGATTGACACTACTAAGTTTGAAAATGTAGCATCTGTAATAGATGATAGTGTTAAGGCAAGTAAGTTCTTCAAAATATCTATCAGCAAAGATTCTAAATTTACAAAACCAAGTCCTGCCGAGCACAAGCCAATACGAATGATAGAAGCTAGAACTTTTGTTCTAATAAACGGACTCAAAGTAATTTTTGTAGAAAACAATAAACTTCCTTTTACATCGTACAAGTTATATTTCGACTATTCAGACATCCTACTTAGCGAAAAAAAAGGAGTTGATTTAATTTTCAACAAACTTTGGGGAAAGAATGGAAGAAGAAACAAGGAATCAGACATTAAAGACTATAAAGAAAGAACAGGAACAAAAATAGAAGTAGATAAAAAATCTATTTATATTGACGGATTAAGTAGATATAAAACCAAAAACTTAGAATTGCTTGCAGACCTTGCCATGAGGTTTAGTTTTACCGAAAAACAATTTGAAGACACTAAAACTAGTGTTATAGACAGTTTGTATTTTGCAAGTAATAGAAATGAATTTATTGTTGATGCAGTTGCTAGAAAACTTATGTTTGGATCAAATAACCCTATTGGCGAAAGTTTTACTATAGATAAAATCGACAGCTTAAAATCAGAGGATATCCGAGATTACCACAGCGCATTTTTCAACCCTAACAACAGTTATTTGATGGTGTATGGAAATATATCTATGACTGAATTAAAAAAAATGGTTTCTAGATATTTTAATAAATATAGAAAAGGAGATATAATAAAAGGCTATTATCCACAACCCTATAACTTACCTCAAGTAGAAATTGACTTTATTGAAAATTATAATAGCGATAGCTTAAGTGTTTGGATGGGTAATGTAATAACCTATTCTGATATTGATGAGAATTGGCTACTTGAGAAAAGCAACAATACAATACTGTTCAATAAAAAAATAGGGCTATTTTCTACTGATTTCTTAGACAAGTACGGAGTTACAAATCTAAATACAAAAACGGAATATGAGAATAAATATTTCTCAATTAAATATGATGTTTCTGAAAACGATATTGCTGAATCTATTACAGAAAGCATATCTCAACTCGAAAAAATTGATAGAGACAAATCAATAGATTCAATAAATTTTAATAGTTTTAAAAGTCAAATATCTCAAGAATACATACAGGGATTTAGAGATCCTGAAAAAATATCTGATCTATATCTTATGTACTATATTACTGGATTTGGCAGATATCTGGTGCCCAATCTAATGGAGATCATTGATACTATTTCTATTGTTGGAGTAAATAAATCGTTGAAACAAGAAATAAAGCATAATCACCTTAGAGTTGTAGTAAGTGGCAAACCGGGAATAGCAGTGCCTCATATGGAAAAGTTAGGCTACAAAATTAATTACTTCGATCAATTTGCAAATACTACTTTCCCTCCTGCTCTAGACCGAGCAATACCTGATAGCATAAATGTTAATGATGTTCTTTCGAGGTATATTTTGGCAAGAGGAGGAGAAATTAAACTAAAGGAGGTTAAGAGGCTATTACAATGGTGGGAAATAGATATTAACAATACGAAGCTATACGTAAAAAACAAGTACATGTTACCTAACAAGAGATTAAGTACATACTCAAACAAGGAGGTTGTAGTTCTTAAAACGGTATTTAATGGAGAATATGGTTACGTTGAAAGAAGTGGTATGCTAACTGAAATAGAAGGAGAGAACTTCTTGAAACTATCTATGGAAAAAAGTATTTTCCCTGTTATGTATTATCGTGATTTAGGATATGTTTTATCTCTAGAAAGCCAGATCCCTCTTAAAGGAGAGGAGTGCTATAAAGTTAGGGCAGAAGCGCCTTACGGCAGAGAAGTATTGCTGTATTTTAGAATTAGTGATGGCCTAATAATAAGAAAAGAGGTTTTAGATTTTAATACCAAAGAAGTTAAAAACTATACTAATTATTCAGACTTCAAGACTTTTGATGATATAATTTTCCCTTACGAAACAGAAACTCTAATAGGTGGTATAAAAACAACATTAACTTTAACTCAGATAAAAATAAATGATGAAAATGTGAGAAAACGAGATTTTAAGTAAATAATTAAAACATTGCTAGCACACCTATCATAGTAAATAAATCTACAAGCATAGATCTGTAATGTCTTTTAAATTCAGTATCGAAATCATCTATTTTATTATCGTTAACTTTTAATCTGTTTGCGGTAACCTCCCAATTAGATATCACTATCTTCTGATTATACCTGTACTTCATTCTATCTAAACGCTTAGCTTTTTCTAAACTGCTCATTACATTTTCAGTGAGAGCAAACATTTCAATCATATTTTTATTGGTATAAATGTTGCTTTTTGAATCGTCGTAAATCTCTTTAACTCTTTTTTGGAGCCTTTCTTCCATGCACCAAGTTTTGGCTTTTATGTAAACTATTCTAGCTAACAATAGCTCAGAATCAACATTAGTTTTTTGCATGTCCATCTCATTAACTATTACCTTGTGGTTCATCTTAACGTAATGAATAATTGATTTTTCTAGTATAGAAGTTTGTCGGCTAACTTCCTGTAAAGTCTTCCCCTTGCTTCTTTTATCAAATGTAGATTGAAGGATTATTCGCTGATTAGACAGAACTTGCTTAACAAAAAGTAAATCATTATTCTGTAGTGATTTTGTTGAAATATTAGAATCTAGATACTTCTGAAAAGTGCTATCCTCTTGGGCATGAGTACTAAAACCAAAAGCTAAAATAACAAGTGTAGAAAAATATTTTGCAAAATTAGAGGGCATAAATAATTTCTGAATTTAAATACAAGTATAGGTATTTATGAGGTAAATAAATATGATTTAAAAATATATTAAAACATCTGTGGTAACTACCTAGAAATATTATCATCAATAATCCCTATAACCAATTCATAATCATACCCTTTACCTACCATATAGGTTGTAACTTTTTTTCTTAATTCGAAATCATTGTTTGCCTTAACCAATTCTAACTTTTTAGTAGTCAGCTTATCAGCAATAGCAAAGTATTCATTGTCATCAATTTCTTTCAAACCTAAATTTATTAGATATTCAGAAATATTTCTCCTTTTTAATTCTAATACTATCTTCTTCTTCCCCCAATATTTTATTCTGAATTTACCTCTAACAAAAGATTTAGCAAATCTCTCTTCGTCTAAAAACTTCTCTTGTATCAATCCTAACAAAATTTCATCTCTAGCTTCGGGAATAAGAAAGAACTCCCTCAACTTATTTTCAACGTCATAATGGCACCTATCCTGATAAGCACAGTAGTGTTCCATCTTAGATTTTATTTGATCAACTGTGTACGCTTTGTCTTTTTTTGATATCATAATTATCTTGATGTGCATATAATATAATCACAAAATTAACTAATAGTAATAAAAAAGTTAGCTTTGTCTGCTAATTTATTATCTGCAAATATTAATGAGCACAAAACTAAAAGGTCAATACGGATTTCCTGTTGCAGTTTCTATGGTTGTAGGAATAGTAATTGGCATAGGTATATTTTTCAAAACTAGTCAGATTCTGCTAGCTACAGATTTGAATTCCGATGCTTCTATTGCTGCCTGGGTCTTAGGAGGTATAATTTCAATAATATCAGGACTAACAGTTGCCGAAGTTGGTGCTGCAATACCCGAAACTGGAGGTATGTTTGCATGGATACGAAAAATATATGGCGACAAACTAGCTTTCTTAGTCGGATGGGCACAGACCACAATTTACAATCCTGCTCTAATTGCTCTTATCTCCTATTATTTCGCATATTTCACTATGCAATTGCTAGGTATTACCGACGATAAAACTATTCATATTTTCATCTCTTTTAGTGCTATGATTTTTGTGTACTTGCTAAATATTTACACTAAAAATGTGGGAGGTAAATTGCAAACAATAGTAACTATCGCAAAAATCATCCCTCTAGTTTTAATCATTATTTTTGGATTTTTGTGCACTTCACCTGTTACAATTGAAGCAACCCAAAATACTGTTTTAATCAGCAATAAATCTTTCTTCCTATTAGTGGGAACAGCTTTACTACCCATCATGTTTGCTTTAGATGGTTGGATATACGTAGGAACAATTGCTGGCGATTTAAAAAATCCAAAACGCGATTTACCTAAAGCAATTATTATCGGTATTGCATTTATTTCGGCTATTTACATTTTACTTAATCTTGCTTTATTCAATGTTTACTCGCCAGATGTACTTGTAGAGAAAGGAATATTTGGTGCCGCCAATGAAATATTCGGAGAAATAGGATCTAAATTTATTTACGTGGGAATTGTTATATCAGCATTCGGCGGATTAAATGGCTTCACTCTTGTTTCTACAAGGGTTCCTTATTCTTTAGCCGATGAAAATTTGTTCCCAAAAAGTGATTATTTCAAAAAGATAGAAGATAAAACTGGTCAACCTTTACGTTCTTCATTTCTGATGATGGCACTGAGTTTAGCATACTTAGTAGCAATGTTTGTTTCTGGCGAAGTTGATGCTTTTGGCGATGTCCCTATTGCTTTAATTTGGGTTTTTTACACTTTAGTTTTTGTAGGATTAATTATTCTGAGAAAGAAACAACCCGACCTCGAGCGTCCGTATACTGTCCCTTTTTATCCTGTAGTACCTATACTTGCAATTATTGGAGGGTTAACGGTTGGTATTAGTGCACTTATTTCTCAGCCTTGGTATTTTGTACTATCGATAGCTGTTACACTTACCGGATTGTTTTTCTACAAGCAAAAATAACTATATAAATTGTTGGTTGCTACCTTCTATCATGTCGTCGCCTACCCTAAGTTATTAGTAAAATGGTTCTACCCTTAATGTTGTGGAGCTATTGTCACCTTGAACGTGGTTGGTGAGCGTGGTTGGTGAGCGTGGTTGGTGAGCGGAGCCGAACCAGAGCCGAACCAGAGCCGAACCAGAGCTGAACCAGAGCTGAACCAGAGCCGAATGTGGACTATTTTAATAGTTTACATTGTGTACTGCTGCTATAGATCTTTCGACAACATTCCCTTTTGTTGTCCATTCGGCTTCGCTCAGGGCAGGCAACAAAGGAAATTTTGCTGCCCATGACGACTATTCTAAATTACAA
>JADGDT010000113.1 GCA_016744755.1 Ichthyobacteriaceae bacterium
TTGACGAAAGTGATGATATTTCTGTGCAAAAGAATAATGGAACAAAAATAATTGGTGTAACAGGAGAAACTTCTTTTGATGTTGATGCTGCTTACTCAGTAAAAGTGCTGGCAGTTTCGGCATTAGATGTTGTTAACAACGAAAGTGAGTTAGCTACAGATGGTTCTCTAGGAAATGAAAATGATATTGCATTATTAGTGAATTCAGTTTATCCAAATCCTGTAAATGATAATGGATTAAATATTGAGTTGAATCAAGCAGATGTAAATATTAATATTATCTCGGTAGAAGGTAGACTTGTTTACGCTGGAGAAGCCAGAAATAAAAGTATTACAATTGATACTCAGAGTTGGAATAAAGGATTGTACTTAGTTATAATTTCCTCTGCAAATAATAAGCAGGTTGTTAAAATAATTAAGGAATAATATTGATTAAACTAATGGTACTACCACAAATTTTGTGAAAATTTGAATAATTAATATAGTTAAGAAAATAGAAGATTAATAGTTTAAAGGATTATAAGATTACTGTACTTGTTATCTTTACAATGTAATCTACTCATCTATTAATCCTATAATCTATTTGCTTTTCACACAAATAATGGTAGAATCAAACTAATAAATGCCGTTTGAGATTCATAAAAGTCTTCAACGGCATTATATAGAATATAATAGTGAAATTATGGTTAATAAATTTAATAGAATAGCTTTTTTAATACTTGCTTTTTTTATTGCCAACAGTGCTGTATCTCAAGAAAACAAAAAAGGAATACATCAGTTACAGGCAGAGGAAATGAGACAAAATATGCCTGCTCAGAGTTTTAATAAAACCTCGGAAGCCATTATTCCAATTGACGAAGTAGCATTAGAAGAAAAGGAGCTAGGTAGAGTAGTGTTTGGGTTTTTACCAGATTGGGAGTATAGTGGTGCAAAAAGTAATTTACAGTACGATGCCCTAACTCATATTGCTATGTTTGATTGGAATGTTAGATCTGATGGAAGTATTACATTACCTTCCTACTGGCCATGGATTGATGTTATTAATGCCGCACATGCTGAAGGGACAAAAGTATTGATGACAATAACTCACATGAAAAGTTATGATTACGATAGTAATGCAGAAATTCATGAAATAATGACAGATCCTGCTAAAAAAAATGTTTTATTTCAAGCTATAAAATCTGAAATTGAAAACTCAAAACTAGATGGTGTTAATGTTGATTTCGAAGGTTTCTCAACTGCAGACAGAGGAGAAGTGATAAATAACTTCTTACGAGATCTAAAAGCATATCTACCTGGAAAAGAAGTATCGTTTGCTGGTCCAGCAATAAATTGGGGAGGTTGGAATTTTGCAGGTATGGTTGATCATGTTGATCATATATTTATAATGGCATATGATTACGATAATAATAGCACAGGAGTAGCTCAGCCAGTATCACCTTTGTATAAAGGATATTCAGGTTTTAATCATTACGTAGATAGAAGTCTCTCGGTATGGTATAAGGATGCTATAGCAAAGAACCCTGAAAAAATTGTATTAGGAGTTCCTTATTATGGGAGGATGTTTGAGACTACAACAAATCAACTATATTCAAGTATTGTAGAAAAACGAGGATCAACTCGTTACTACGAAATTAATGATTTAGATGGATATCAATGGGATTATAATTCACATACTCCTTGGTTTGTATGGCAAAACTCTTCTGAATGGTTGCAAGTATATATGGATGATGTAAATAGCTTAGGAGAGAAGTATGATATGGCCTTGGATTACAATATTGGAGGAGTAGGGATGTGGGCATTAAACTACGACAGAACACGTCCTGAACTTTGGGATTTGATAAGAGCAAAGTTTGAAGGAATCCCTAGCTTGTCAGACGAAGACATTTTAGTTAATAATGTGAAAGTTTATCCTAATCCAATTGTAAATACATTAAATATAAAAGCTAGTAAAAATGCTAAAGTGATGATTTACTCTGTATTGGGTTCTTTGGTCTATGAAGGACAATCAGGGGTAATAGATACAAAATCATGGGATAAAGGATTGTATCTAGTTTCGGTTAAGCAAGGGAGTACTACTAAAATAATAAAAGTAATAAAATAGAGGCATATAATATTAAGAGGTATGTGATAAAAACATAAATAGCCCATAGAAATTAATCTATGGGCTATTTGTATTTTTAAGAATAACGTTTCTTAGTTCACTTTAAAAGTATCATCACCTTTTTCGAGGAAATTGATAATTTGATTTGCACCAGCTACACCAGCATTAATATTTGCTTCGGCAGTTTGAGCACCCATTTTCTTTGGAGTAAAGAAAACTTGAGCAGCAAACTTAGATTCAAACTCTTCTCTAGCACCAGGAGCAATATCAGAGAAATATTTAAAATCAGCTCTTTCAGCTAATAATTTCAATGTTCCTTCTTCGTCAATTACTTCTTTACGAGCAGTGTTTACCAAAGTACCACCTTTAGGCATTTTACTAAGTAAATCGTAGTTTATAGAGTTTTTAGTCTTTTCGGTAGCAGGTATGTGAAGAGAAATATATTGACAAGCAGAATAAAGCTCTTCAACAGTATCAACAACAGTTACACCATCGGCCTCAATAGCTTCTTTTGCTACAAATGGATCGAAAGCAAGAACTTCCATTCCAAACCCTTGTGCAATTTTAGCAACAAGTTTACCTACGTTACCATAAGCGTGAATACCAACTTTTTTACCTTTAAGCTCAGTTCCCGCAGATCCGTTAAAGCTGTTACGAGCAGCCATAACCATCATTCCGAAAACTAACTCGGCAACAGCATTTGAGTTCTGACCAGGAGTATTCATTGCAACGATGTTATTTGCAGTAGCAGCAGCAAGATCGATATTATCGTATCCTGCACCAGCACGAACTATAACTTTAAGGTTTTTAGCAGCTTCAAGAACTTCTGCAGTAGCTTTATCGCTACGAATCATCATTCCATCAACATCTGATACAGCCTCTAGTAGTTGAGCGTTATCAGTATATTTTTCTAGCAATACAAATTCATGACCTGCATTGTCAATTACTTCTTTAATACCTTGTACAGCTTCAGCAGCAAAAGGTTTTTCAGTGGCAATTAATATCTTCATCTTTAAAAATTGTTTAACCGTTTATTTGTTTAATCGTTTAACTGAGGAAAACTGTTTAATCGTTTAACTGATAAAATTTGTTTAACTGAGAAAAACTGTTTAATCGTTTAACTGATAAAAGTCAATTAAACAGTTAAACACTATTCAATTAAACAGTTCCTCAATTAAACAGTTAAACCATATTAAGCGTGCTTAGCAGCTAATTCTTTCATTACATCAACAAGAGCTTGTACACTTTCTTTTGCAAGAGCGTTGTACATTGATGCTCTATAACCTCCAACAGAACGGTGACCTTTAATTCCAGAGATGTTAGCGGCGTTCCACATAGCATCAAACTCATCTTTTAAAGCTTCGTTTGTCAATAAGAAAGTAACATTCATTAACGAGCGATCTTCTAACTCAGCAGTTCCTTCGAACAATGGGTTACTATCAATTTCGTTATAAAGTAGTGCGGCTTTATCTTCGTTCATTTTTTGCATTACCTCAATTCCTCCAAGTCCTTTTAACCACTCTAGAGTAAGCATAGAAACATAGATAGAAAAAACTGGCGGAGTATTAAACATACTGTCAGATTTTGCATGAATTTGGTAATCTAGCATAGAAGGAATTTTACGGTCTGTTTTACCTAAAATTTCATCTTTAACAATTACTAGAGTAGCACCAGCTGGGCCTAAGTTTTTTTGTGCTCCTGCGTAGATTAAATCAAATTTAGAAATATCTACTTTCTTTGAGAATATATCAGATGACATATCACAAACCATAAGTGCATCAGTTTTAGGGAAATCTTTAATTTGAGTTCCGTAAATAGTGTTGTTTGATGTACAGTGGAAATAATCAACATCAGAAGGAATTTGATATCCTTTTGGAATGTAGTTGTAATTTTTATCAGCAGATGAAGCAATAACTTCGGCATTACCTAAGGCAGCTGCCTCTTTGTAGGCTTTCTTAGCCCATGCACCTGTTTCTAAATAAACAGCTTTACCGTTATTGTTCATAAGGTTAAAAGGAACCATTAGAAATTCTAGACTTGCTCCTCCTTGAAGAAACAGTACAGAATATCCAGCAGGTACTTCTAATACTTCTTTGACTAAAGCTTGCGCTTTATCCATTACCTCGATGAACTCTTTGGAACGATGCGATATCTCTAAAATAGATAGATCAATTCCGTTGAAGTTTAAAACTGCTTCTGAAGCTTGTTTAAACACTCCTTGTGGTAGTACACATGGTCCTGCGCTGTAATTGTGTTTTGCCATTTTACTTAAATTTTAACTAAATAAGTTGTTATTGTTTTCAAAGTGTAAATGTAGATGCTTTTGATAAATTGAGGTAGTCAACTTTACAATTTTTTTTGTAAAAAGGTTAATTAATTGCTATGTGTCAATATTTAGTCAAATAGTGTGATATTTGTTTAGAAATACAGCTCAAAGTAAGGGTTAAAGTTTCTAACTGAAATAATATGAATGAATCTTAATGTAAAAGTGTAATATTAAAAAAGTGATATATGTCATTAATTTAGAATCTATTACATTCAATTAAGTGTTTTATTTACTAGTAATTATGATGTAAATATATGTATAGTAGACATTTATTTATATGAGGGTTGAAAATTATGTTTAAATAAATATCTTTGATATAGTTATGAATAAAAAACCAAAATTATGTTTTCAAAAGATATTTATATAAAAAGACGTCAGAAACTAATAAATGACGTGGATAAAGGTTTGATATTGTTCTTGGGCAATAGTGAAAGTTCGATGAATTTTTTGCACAATACATATAAACACAGACAAGACAGTAGTTTTTTATATTTCTTCGGCCTAGATAGACACGATTTATCAGCAATAATAGATGCTGAAACAGGAGAGGTAGTTGTTTATGGAAACGATTATAGTATAGATGATATAGTTTGGACTGGTAGGCAAACTTCTATTGCCGATAAAGCCAAGTCGTGTGGAGTAGATAAATCGGGAACAGTAGACAATCTTAAATCAGTATTGAAAGAAGCTCAAATAAAAGGAAGAAAGATTCATTTCTTACCAGCTTACCGAGATTCTAATAGGATTAAGATTTTTGAATACCTAGGTATAGAGCCATCTAATAATGAAGCTGAAGCAAGTGTTGAATTGATTAAAGCTATTGTTGAGCAAAGAAATTATAAATCTAACGATGAGGTTTTAGAAATAACAAAAGCGTGCAACACTACGGTAGAAATGCATCTTGCAGCAATGCGATTTGCTAAACCAGGTATGACAGAAGCACAGATTGCTGCAGAAGTAGAGAAAGTTGCATTAGCTGAAAATGGCAATATTTCTTTTGCTACTATTGCTACAATTAATGGTCAGACTTTACATAATCACTATCACGGTAATATAATTAAAGAAGGTCAGATGTTTTTGTTGGATGCTGGAGCCGAAACGCCTATGGGATATGCTGGCGATATGTCTAGTACATTTCCTGTAGGTAAATCTTTTACAAGCGAGCAAAGAGATATTTATCAAGTGGCATTAAACTCTCACGAAAAATCTATTAGCATGCTTAAACCTGGAGTTTCTTTTAAGGAAATATATTTCGAATCGGCTAGAGAAATAATGAGAGGGATGAAAGATTTAGGTTTTGTAAAAGGAAATGTAGATGATGCAGTACAAGCCGGTGCTCACGGAATGTTTTTTCCTTGTGGTCTAGGACATATGATGGGGTTAGATGTGCATGATATGGAAGATTTAGGAGAACAGTATGTAGGTTACAACAACGAAGAGAAGAGTAAGGAATTTGGACTAAAGTCATTGAGACTAGGAAGAGATTTAGAGCCAGGATTTGTTCTAACAATTGAGCCAGGTATTTATTTTATACCTGAGCTTATAGATATGTGGAAAGCTGATAATAAATATTCGGATTTTCTGAATTACGATAAAATTGAAAAATTTAGAAACTTTGGAGGTATTAGAAATGAAGAAGATTTTCTTATCACTGAAAATGGGTATCAGTTATTAGGTAAAGAATTACCAAAAACAATAGTTGATGTTGAGAGTGAAAGATTAAAAGCTTTTGAATAATAAATAACTAGAGAGGGTGTATTTTTGCATCCTCTTATTTTTTCTTAAAAATATTTAATCGCTTTTTCCAATTCCTCTTTTTTAAGACTTTATTCTTATTTGGTGCTTTTACATTCTCATTTAAAGTCCATTTACCATTTACCCATTTAAAAGCATCGAACGTTAAATCTGGACCGTAATAGTTTGCAAACTCTTTCTTATCAGAGTTCAAAGGAGATAGGTGATCCATAATAATGTACTGATCACTTTCTTCCCAATTTAATTTCATACTTACCATAGATGCATATTCATAAACCATTCTATAGGGTGGAGGTGGTATGCGCTGTGGCTTATGAGTAATTTCTGAATACAAATCGAAAATAGGTGCTCCAAATTCTATTTCTTCACCATATTTAATGGTAAGAACATCAATTATTTTTTTTGTTGTATATGCTGAATTCCCATCCCATCCTAATAGTGTGTAGTATGTAAGACCTTTATGTTTTTTAGTTAAAATCTTGTAATACAAAGCACCTAGCCATTTTTCGGAATAGAATTTTCTATATTTATAAGAAGATATTACATCAGACTGATCGTATAATTCGATTATTCTAATTCCTCTTTCTGTTTTTAGCTGTACAAAACCGTAATAAAGGTAAGTTCCATTCTCGAAAGGGAAGGCCCAATTATATATTCTCAGTTGTTCATCCTCCGATTTAATAACCGACATGGTTCTAATTGAATCAAATTTGAAATCGAATGATTTATCTAACTGAATAGCTTTTTTAAGAAAAGTTCTAAAAACCTCATTGTTTTCTATCCTTAAGGTCTCGTCTTTTGTAGAAATTATGGTTTTTCCAAGTTCACCTAAAACCTCGTTATAGTCTTGTAAACTAATACCTTCTCTTTCATAATCTTCGTACAACGATACTTGAGCTAAGGAGTTAGTCGAGAATATAGAAAGAATAAAGAAGTATAATAGGTGTTTTGTCATTTTGCTAGTTAAAAAAAAACAGGAGAATAAACTCCTGTTTTAATTAATTTTGCAAGGTAATAAAAATTATTAGATAGAATAAATTTCTATTTTAGATTATAATATTTTTTACTTCATATCTATTATTGACAG
Source organism: Ichthyobacteriaceae bacterium (assembly GCA_016744755.1). Lineage (GTDB taxonomy): Bacteria > Bacteroidota > Bacteroidia > Flavobacteriales > JADGDT01 > JADGDT01. The sequence goes on from JADGDT010000113.1 coordinate 7,272, forward strand.
ACCTTCCAAAGCAGAAGTGTCGTTTGGAGATAACATTAATACTTTGTTGAATAATATTTTTGCTTCTTTATATCTACCTATTTGTAAGTTACTCCAAGCATACATTAGCAATGCATCGTAATCAAAAGGGTAGAGGTTAATTACTTTTTCGAACAGAGCTTTAGCATAACCATAGTTTTTTTGGTTGTAATAAATGTATCCAAGTTTGTAGTTTGCCACTGTGTTGTTAGGAGAAATAGTTAGTATCTGTTTGTAGATAGCTTTTACATCTTCCCATTTGGCATTAGCTGATTTTGGAAGTATCAATCCAAATTTTGCTTCCTCAGAGTAGGGTAGTAGGTCAATTGCTGTAGAATAATATTTTTCGGATTCCACAAGATTTCCCTTTTGGTAACTCAACCAACCCAAACGAATATTAGTTTCGTAGGAATTAGAGAAATAAATATTTTTCAATTCTGAAATAGCTTCATCTAGCTTATTGTTATTTTCATAGATATAACTTCTTTCAAATGCTTTCTGAATTGCTTCAACATTTTGTGCACCTGCACTAATTGAAATTATTATTAAAATTGCTAAGAGTAATTTATTCATAATTATATTTTTTTTAGAAACTAAATCTCAATCCTATCAAAATAGAATTAACATTATAGCTTATTTCGTTATCAATATTGTTATCTGTATAATTGTTTGTCTGCCTATCGTTTCTATAGTTCAGGTGTATTTGAGTTGTTTTATTGAAATAATAATTTGCACTCATTCCATACCAGTATTCTATAGCATCAAGGTTGTTGTAAATTGATAATCCGTTATCATCTACATAATTATAAATTTTGCCATACAATCCAAATGTCTTTATATTAAATTTATTGCTTACTTCTGCAACAAATGATTGCTTGAAAACAAAATTATCGTTGTATCTACTGAAATTATATTGATAGCTAACATTGGTACTAGAATAAAAACTTTTGTTGCTAAATGGATACCAAATTATATTCACAAATGGCTGACTTTGCTTGACTTCATTTATTCTTGAAATGCTAGAGCCTATTGAATAATCAAAATTCTCATCACTTTTTGTAAAAGATAAAGTCCCTACAAAATTGTTGGTTATTCCATTGTAAATGTATGTAGAGGCGTACCATTTTAGGTTTTCTCTCATGTATGTAAAACTAGCATTGATGTTAAGTCCTTTAGATATACGTTTATTCAAAGAGAAATAGACTTGGTATTGTTTCAATTTTTCATTTATTATTTCAGTAGAATAATCATAGTTAAAAACAGAATTATCTCCACTAATAGCAGATGTATTCAAATAATAAGTAGAGTTATTATGAGTAAAATTAATTATATCAGCAGATAAATAATTCATTGTATTTCTTACTTTCTGAACAATTTCTGAATTTACAGTTTTGTTAATTGTATAATTGTTAAACGAAAAATACTTGTATTCAAAACCTAAGCCATTTAGCAGATTGTTTGTATTGTGAAACTCTACCTTTAACCTGTGTTTATCCTCTAATCTATAAAGCGTTTCAGTAGCATCTACAACTCTTGCACCAAATAGATATGAATAATATAAGTACTCTTTAGATGCCTCATCATTAGGAGATCTAGTAACTATATTTTCAAAAAAAGGAATTGCTTTTCTATATTTATTTTTAGAATAATAAGCTACTCCCATGCGATATTGTAAGTAGTAGAAATCTATATTATTAGCTAAAGCTTTTTCTCCTAGTTCTATTAATTCATCCCATTTTTGTTCGTTGTAGTATTGGTAAGTTTGCTTATCTATATTAGACATGTTAAGTTGATTTTGTGCTTTCAACTTACTAAAAGTCAACGAGCATAGTAGGATTAATAATAAGGTTATGTATTTATGGCTTGTCATTATTTTTTCTCGATGTTCTTAATTCCTCTTTTATCAAATACAATATTATATTTTGATTTTTGTAAGGTTTTAGTTGATGATATTAATTCATAATAACTCTCAATTCTTATTTCCGAAGGTGAAAAATCATCATCAATAGAAATATACTTCAAATTAAAATCAGCTTTTAAATATATATAAAACGGTGAAATCAAATCTTGAATAAAACGTTTATTCCCTCTGTAAACATTATTAATAACAATATTATCGGTAATGGTAAGGTCTTTATAAAAGCATTGCTCTACCTTATATAAACTTAGATAAAGTTGATATAAAAATGATTTTCTATTTCCTTCGAAGTTTACGAACTGAAAAAGAGAACCATTATTTTTGAAGTAGGCATAAGCATCAGTTTTCAAACATTTCAAGTATGATTGATTAAATGCATCTACTCTAATTTCAATTTCGTGATTAAAATCTTCAGTATCGAATACCTGAACAAAATAATTATCAACCTCTATAAACTTTAGTCGTTGTCCTGGTATAAAATTTAATGCATATTTTAGAATAGAATTAACTTCAATATTTGAGACTAAATCATTTTTCTTAGGTAAGGCATAATCGAGAACAACTGACTTATTTCCTACTTTATTAATAACACTTTCAAAAGGATATTTGAATGTTTTAGATCCAATGTAAGGCATAGTTTGAAATTGAAAATGTAGGTGAGGATAAGGAGATCTTCCTGAATTTCCAACCTTAGCTAAAACTTCTCCTTTTTTTACAAAATCACCTTTTTTAACCTTAAAACTCCCGTTTTTAAGATGGCTTATTTGAGAGTATAAATACTCACTGTGTTTTATTACGAGGCTATTTCCCCAATTATGAATAGTGTTTACTTCTCCAACAATATTATCGTCTATTCCATCAAAAAGTTCAACTACAATACCATCGGCAGTAGCAACAACAGGTTTATTGTAACAATAATAATCTTCAACAAAATCGCCTGATTTCTTAAATTGTGAATTATTTGAATTATTGATGATGAAATCCCAAGCATCACTCCATTCTCCAATGTGAGTGTATTCGCCATCGTTTCCTTGAGAGACTGTCCAATCGCCAATTACGGGTAGGTAAACAGGTAAATAGTAAGGAATTGGAAAACGTTCTTTAGTATTTATATGTTGATATAAATTTTTCTCTGGAGAGTTATGTTGAATAGTTGGTTCTACCAATATGTTTCCTTTCGTCAACCTCAGTTTCATTACATACAAAAACATCAGTACTACAATGTTGAATGGAAGTGAATAAATTGGCAATCCGAAATAGTAGAACAATTGTCCCATACCAAAAGTGATAATCACCGTGATAGGTAGAAGAACAAGCATCCACGAGTAAGAATATTTACTAGGCACAAGAAATATACCGCCCAAAGCAATTGATGTAAGTATGTAGTTAAACCCTATAAAAGTATAGCTCAATTGTGTAGAATCAATACCTG
>JADGDT010000114.1 GCA_016744755.1 Ichthyobacteriaceae bacterium
GAGAATATCAATAATCACCAAGCAAATAAGCTTAGAGAATTAATTCCTACAAAACTTAATTTTCCAGATTTAGGTATGTAGTAGGCCGAAGGCTTACTTATAAGAGGTAAAATATGTATTAGTCCAGAGGTGTTAAAAGAGTGGATAGAATATGAAGAAACATCTGTAAATTCTTTAAAAAATCAAACTATTTACAATATCGAATCTAATAATATTGAAGTTAAATTGAATAAAACTAAAGAATTAATAAATAAAATAATTCTTAAAACAATTGTAAATGAGATTATTGATAGGAGTAAAAACAAGTTAGTAATTCTATTAGATGCTGATGGCACTTTGATTCCATATGATTCATCCCAGATAATGTCAAAGTATTTAAACAGAATTGATATGTCTGAAATAAAAGATATATTTAAAACATATGATGATTATTGTTTTTCAGCATTCTATGATGTTGCAAAATATTATTCCAAGAATAATTCACACCATGATTTTATAGAAGCATCTAAGAAGTCAGCTTTAGAAATTGATATACGAAATGATTTTATAGATTTCATAAATAAAGTAAGTGCTGATTTTATTATAATAACAGCTGGTTTTTCAATTTTATGGTCTAATCTTATAAAAAAACATAATCTAATAAATGTGAACTTAATTGCAGGAAATACACTTTATGATAATTGTATTATCGGACAAGAAGAAAAAGGATATATCGTTGATATTCTAAAAAGTTTCAATAAAACAGTAGTTTGCTTTGGAGACGCATTAGTAGATAAAGATATGTTTATAAAGAGTGATGTAGGTTATCTTGTAGTAAATGAAAGGGAAAAATCTATAACACCATTTATTAAGAATAATGATAGTTATCAATATGTTTCTTATCAAGGTGTTGAAATTCAAGGAATGAATAAAACTAATTTCATTAATATTAAGAAGAATATGGAGGGTCTAAATAATGATTAAAGATTTATCAAAAAAAAATATATATAAAGTATTGGCAACAGAGAGTAGGCGTTCAGACTTAACTCCAAATCAACTTTCAGAAGTACATAAAAAACTGGGACAATTGCTCAGTTATGAAATATTAGATTTTGTAGATATGGAAGAAGTTGAAATTAAACATGTCCAAGGAATAAAAAAGAGTACAACTATATCTACTGCAGAAAAATTCATTATTTTAGTTTTGATGAGAGGCGGTTTGTATGTTGCGGAAGGAATTAAAGAAATACTTGATGGTAAATATAAATATGAGTTTATAAATAACAATAATGAAATCCTTACAGTTTTAAATAAGTATAAAAATGATGCTTTTAACTATAATCTGATTATTGTTGATTCTGTAATAAATACAGGAGAAACAGTAGACCAAGTTCTATTGATAAGTAACAAGTTAAATTTTAAAAGACAATTTGTTACAACACTTGTGATTCAAGAAAAAGCTATAAAAAAATATGATTTAACAGATATTAATTTAATAACGGTAAGAATTTCTTCAAATTTTTATATAGGAAAAGGAAAGACTGATACCGGAAATAGAATATTTGGAACAATATAGAAGTACTATGGCTAACAAAACCTATAGTGCATATGGCGTATATTTTGGTTTCAATAAAAATATAGCCTTGAAAAGAACACCCGCAAGCTTATTTTTTCTATTTTTAAAAAAGTAATTTATAGAAAAAATAAACTCGCTTTTGGTACTTTACAACATTATTGAAAAACGCCAAACGCACCATAGCCAAGTCGTTACAATATGAAAAACAATAAATTTAAAAATTAATAAATATGAAACTATTAGAAAACAAAGTATCAATAGTAACGGGTGCTGGATCTGGAATAGGTAAAGCAATCGCAAAATTATATGCTAAGGAAGGAGCTAAAGTCATTGTAAATGACATAAGTAAAGAAAATGGACAAACTGTGGTAGACGAAATTCAATCTGAAAATGGAGAGGCTTTTTTTATTGAGGGAGATGTCTCAAAAGCAGAAGACATTAAGAATTTGGTACAAAAAACAGTAGAAAAATATGGTAGATTAGATATCGCCTGCAATAATGCCGGTATTGGCGGGGAAAAGAATAATACTGGGGATTTCTCCATAGAAGGATGGCGTAAAGTAATCGATATTAATTTGAATGGCGTTTTCTATGCTTGTAAATATGAAATAGAACAAATGGAAAAAAATGGAGGTGGTGTAATTGTAAATATGGCCTCTATTCACGGAACTGTTGCTGCAACGCTTTCCCCTGCATACACCGCATCTAAACATGCTGTTGTTGGTTTAACCAAAAATATAGGTTTAGAATATGCGCAAAAGAACATTAGATGTAATGCTGTTGGTCCTGGATATATTGAAACTCCTTTATTAGAAGGATTACCTACAGAAGTCTTAGACGAACTTAAAGCCAAACATCCAATGAATAGATTAGGTAAGCCAGAAGAAATAGCTGAATTAGTACTATTCTTAAGCTCTAAAAAATCATCTTTTATAACTGGTGGATATTACTTAATTGACGGTGGATATACCGCTATTTAGTAGCACTAAAATACTGTAACCAACAATGGCTATAAGTAATTGCTTCTGCTTGCCAATTATGAAAATCCTTGCAAATTTTTAGCATAGTGCGTACTTGCGAAACTTTTGCTAAATTTACGCAACTACTTATAGCCTAAACGTTATGGGCAATTAGAGAAAGACAGAGTATATCCAAAAAAGCAACTGACTTAACGAAAAAAACCTGAAAATACTTTTAAATTAAAAGTTACTCATAATGGGATAAGAATTTGACCTGAACAATCCCAAAAATAAAGTAGGGCAAAATTAGACTTATTAAGACATGAAAATATTAACAATTACTTTTTTTTTACTTTTTTCGATTAGTACCTTTGCACAGGAATCAGATGAAGCAAGTAAGCATGATGAAGCAGAGAATGCAGCTAAAGAGGCTACAAATCCACTTTCTAGTATAACAAAATTGCAAATGCAACCTAATTTTGTTTGGAAGGATAATAGTGCAAGAGCTATTAACTTAACAACAAGAATTATTCAACCAACCCCCTTTATTTTTCTACCAGGAATAAAGAGTAAAAACCCTAAAGAGTGGTACACAATATTTAGACTTGAAGTGCCTTTTATAGGGCAATCGTTTCCTGACAATACAGATTTAGACGCAGTGGGATTGTCTGATTTAATTTTACTGGATGTTGTAGTTAAAAAGACGAAATGGGGAATGGTTGGATTAGGTCCAGGCCTAATAATACCAATGAAGAACCCTTCACAAATAAGTATAGGAAAATGGGGTTTAGGACCAACAGCAGTTGTTTATGTTACCAAATTCAAAGGTGTTCAATTTGGAGTTCTTGCTCAGCAATATTGGACTTTTGGTGGAGACGAAGATAAGACTAGTATGAATTTTATGATTTTTCAACCTATAGTTAATGTACATTTTTCAAAAGGATACTTTATGTCATTCTCTCCTTTGATGAATTTCAATTGGACACATTCAACATATAATATACCATTAGGACTTTCTTTTGGAAAGGCTTTCGCAAAAAATTTAAGTATGTTCATCTCTCCAGAATACGTTGTTTATGGTCCACGAGAAGGGAATACAACTCTTAAAATTCAAATTAACGTAATGTTTTAAAGAAAAAAATATGAAAGCTATAATTTCAATTGCTACAATAATTATTTTTGGCATCAGTTCGTGTTCTTCACCTGAAAATAAAGCATCAAAAAACGAAGAAAAATCAAGTCAGCAAACTAAACAAACTGTGGGCTCGTCCTTATATAATTTAGTAGAAACCTATTCTAATATGGGTTACCATAGGACAGGGACAAGCGTTGATTCTGTTACCAATAAATGGTTTTCGGATGAACTGAAACATAGAGGAGGCAAAGTTTCACAGCAAGCTTTTAAATTTGAAAAATTTGAAAATAGTGTTACTGTTACCATAGATGGCGATGTAATACCATCGTTACCCTTGTTTTACGAAGGGACTGGAAGTGTAGAGAGTAATTCGCCTTTTGTAAGCAGTCTCAATGTTATGAGTTTAGATCGCACAACAAATGCATTAAACAATGCTATTCAACAAGCAATTGATGGTAAAAAAGAAATTGCAGTAATAGCTACGCAAAACAAATTTGGGGAATTAGCAACTCCAAATAGATTTCCTAAACTAGGGAGTGGCTTGCCAGTAATATTAGTGCCAGGAAAGTATGCAGATAAACTAAAAGAAGCAGAAATAAAGGTAAAATATGATGCAAAAATAGTTTCTGGTGAAAGCAATAATATTATTGCAGTTTTTGGAGATACTAGCAAGGTGAAACCAATTATTTTAGCAACACCACTTAGTGGTTGGTTTAACTGTGCCGCAGAACGTGGCACAGGTATAGCAGTAGCTATTAAACTTGCATCTGAATTATCAAAAGATTATCCTGTTGTGGTTATAGGGGCACCTGGACATGAAATATTACACCATATAGGACTTGAACACTTTTTAAACAATAATAAAATTGAAACTTCTTTAATAATTCATTTAGGAGCTAATGTTGCAATTGGCGTAAAAGATGAAGAGACAGGAAGGATGAAGTTAGCACCAGGTGTAAATGACCCACGATCTATACCAGAAACTGCACGTACAGTTTTTGTTCGTATGGATACTACACGTTTTAAATCTCTTATCCCTGTTTTAAATAACATCAATCTACCAGCAGTTGTGAACCCTCCTCACTGGAATGGCGAAGCTGCATTATGGGCAAAATCATCACCAGCACCATTAATGTCTTTTACTGGAATTTCCCCAATTTTCCATACTCCATCCGATATTCCAGAAAATGCAACAAATGCTGAATTATTGGAAGATGTTTATAACGCAATTTATAAATCAATTACTATATACATGAATCAAAATGAAAACTAAAATTTTATTTGATATAGGTAGTGAGAAATAATAATTTAATCAATAAAAAAGAAACAATGAAAAATAACATTATAAAAACAATATTTTTAAGTGTAATAATTACATTATTCGCACAAACTAATTCAAATGCGTGTACAGGTATTTGCTTAGTAGCAAAAGACAGTGGAGTAGTTTATGGCAGAACTATGGAATGGGGAACGTTTGACCTTAATTCTCGGGTGGCTATTGTTCCAATAGGATTTAATTTTGTAGGGGCTACACCAGACGGTATAAATGGAATAGAATACAAAGCTAAATATGGATTTGTTGGTTTAGATATGATTGGAACCAATTTTTTTGCGGAAGGATTAAATGAAAAAGGACTTACTGCAGGAATGTTCTATTTTTCTGGAGAAGTTGGATATGCAAAATATGAAAAAAAATATGCTAAAAATTGCTTAACATCAAATGATGTTGTAGGCTATATTTTATCTCAATTTTCAACAGTTGCAGAAGTTATAGAAAAAATAAATGATGTAAAAGTTGTTCCTGTTATTGAACCGTCTCTCGGTATAACAACAGACTTACATTGGATGATTAATGATAAAAGTGGAGCATCAATTGTAATAGAACTTGTTGATGGTAAATTTAAGGTTTTTGACGCCCCATTAAAAGTTATTACTAATAAACCATCATACGATTGGCATATGACAAATGTAAGAAACTACATTAATCTTTCTCAAGACGCATTCCCTACTAAAACCTATAATGGATTAGAAATAAAACCAACAGGACACGGAACAAGTTTATTAGGAATGCCAGGAGATAATACTCCTCCTTCTCGTTTTATTAGAGCAACAATTTGGACACAGTTGGCACGTGAACTTGATAATGCAGAAGAAGCAGTTTATGAAGTATTTAGGATTCTTGATAACTTTCAATTGCCGTATGGCGGTGATGCCGCAGAAGGAAATAGAGCAGATGATGCAGATGAAAATACCGAAATTATGCGTAGCTCTACGTTATGGACGACTGCTTGGAATTTAACTGACTTAACTCTTAATTATCATACTCAACATAACAGAAGAGTAAGACAATTAGATTTAAAGGAAATTGATTTTGGGAATATGGGGAATAACATTATACACTTAACATTAGATAAAGAGAAAAAAGAAGATATTGAAAACATTACACCCAAATTATAGTAATGTTTAATTTTACAAGAGAATTTAAATGGTTGATTAATGCTTGTTATACAGTAATTTAGTCTTTTTTAAAAAACTGTATAGTAAACTTTATTTAGAGTAAAGAATAATTAAAAAATAAAATATGATAGTAAGATTTTTACTAATCTCAGTATTGGCGATAGCCTCTATTTCGTGTAATTCACAAGAAAATAAACAACAAAATAATAAAAAGGAGAAATACAGTGAAGCTGTTCTTTTAAAAAATGCAGATAGCTATTTGATTAAAGATGTTATTATAAAAAAAGATAGTGTATCAAACCACGTTAGAATATATAAACAAAAAGGGGTAATAGGAAAATATATTACAATTATTCCATCATTAGGACGTGGGGTTGAAGATTTTACTGAATTATATAATTCAACAATAACAACAAAATTAGTAGAGTCTAGTTATACAGTCGTACTTATTCAGCCACGAGGAATTGGAAAAAGTATAGGGGATATAACTCCAAAAAATGTTTTTCTAAAAGATATGGCAAATGACATTAAAACAACTCTCGATTCTTTAGAAATTAAGAAATTACATATTATTGGTCATGCTTTTGGAAACAGATTAGCAAGAACGTTCGCTACTATGTACCCTAATTATGTTGATGGTTTGGCAGTTTTAGCTTCCGGAGGTGGCTTTGAACTAGATATAAAAGCCCAAAAATGCTTGCGAGGTTCTTTTACTATGAGTTTACCTGATGATGAGCGAATTAAAATGATAGCTTGTGCTTTTTTTGCAAAAGGAAATGATGCTTCTATTTGGTTAAATGGTTGGTACCCCAAATTGGCAGCTGCTGAAATACATGCTTCAAATTCAATAAACGGTGATTTCTATAAAAAAGCTGGGGGGAAAAGATTTTTACTTGTTCAGGCAATGGAAGATTTTGTGGCTCCGCCAGAAAAAGCGGGACAAGCACTTAAAAGCGAACTTGGCAATCAAGTTACATACATAGAAATATCAGGAGCAGGACACGCATTAACATCAGAAAAACCAAATGAAGTTGCAGCTACATTAATTGAATATTTTAAAGATTAGAATTATGAATAAGTTTAAGTTAGTTTTATTTGTTTTTGTAATTGGTTTTGCATCTGTTTCTTGCAACAAGGAAATAAAATCTCCAGAACAGTTGAATCAAGAAAATATTATTTCAATACAAAATACACTAATGGATAATAATTGGAACTTCTCAAATACGGAGGTTATTATAAAACACGAAACACGTGCTTTTCCTTTTTTATCGAACTTAGCTGATGAAAATGGAATGATTCAAGCAGGTATATATGATGCTCACGATATTTATGGAGATAATAGTCAACATAGTTTTATGAGGTTCTTATTTGGACGGGATAAAATATCAATTGACTCAGCAGGCTTGGGAGATTTTAATCATTTTGCAACTTATTTTTTAATGACCACTAATAAATTATGGATAAAATCAAGTGATGCTAAACTCTCTTCACGATTACAATATTCATATTCAGCAGAATCTGGCATGTTTACATGTTCTAGTAGTAACTTGAGAAATGATAAAGTAGTTTCTATACTTGATAAAATAGTAACAAATGCTATTCTTAACGGAACTCCTAATAAAATAGCTGATGCATTTACAGAAAAAATAATTGAAAATATATCAGTTAAGGATACAATAGCTTCTTTATTATACGACATTATATATGGCAAGGTTGATTATATAAATCAAAACTCCGAAATAATTGCAGAGAAAGTAGCAGAGAAAGTAGTGGATAAAATAGCCGAAATTGATTGGGAAGAGATAGTTTACAATAAATTAGTAACACTACTAGAAGAGCTTAAAGTAGAAAATCCAGAAGCTGTTGCTGCTGACCTAGCATTTAAAATAGAAAACAAAATACAAACGCTAGTAAGTGAGCAAATGATTTATGATGCCATATTTCCATATATACAAAATTTTAAAGATGAAACTTTGACCAATTTAGTGCCTATCCTTTCTGAAGTAATATACAAAGTAATATCAGTTGTAATGACCGAAGATAGAATAGTGACTAAAATTGAACCAATATGGGAAGAATATTCGGAAGTAGACTCACTTAAAATTACCCAAGTTGCAGATACTCTTGGAACTGTAGTTACTCATCATTTTTTCGATTCAAATTCTCTTAGTCTTAAATTAATTCCTTTTGTAACTGATTTGCAAAACACACCAGTATATAAACTTTCTAAGCTTTCGCAAAACATTATTGATAGTGTTCTTATTCCTGTTATTGATCGAATTAATACACATTTTCCTGGGGCAAATATAGAGCCTAATTGGAATAAGGTAAAACCAGCAATTACTTCCTCTCTAATTATAATTAAATCATCAATTAGCTCGTTAACACCAGAACAAGCAGCATCAAGCTTAGCTAACACAATTATTGCTCTTATAAATAAAGAAATGTCAGAAGGTTTTGCATTAGGTTTATTCTATCTTCAAGAAATTCCTGCCGATCAAGCCTCATTGATAATATCCGCTTGGATTATAAATATTATTGATATTGCAGAACCACAAATTGTTGCATTTATAGAGACTGAACTTAATAAAATAGTTGATAAATTTAATGCAGAAGAAGTATCTAAATTAATTGCAGCTAAAATCCATCAAAAAATTATTGATGTTTTTAGCGAAGAGAATATTTATTCATTAATATTCCCTATACTTGATTCTATTGCTAATATTAATGTAGAAGCTTCTGCAAAAAAAATCACAGAATGGTTGTTTGACTTGGATATAATAAAAGATAATCTTAATCAAGAAACTGTAATTAATAAAATATCTGATATTATTAATCAACTTATTATAGATAAGATTGATGCTCATAATATTGCACAAAAACTAACTGAGGCTATTATGAGCAGTAATATTGTGGAAGGTATAGATAGTACATTTCTTAAAAAGATAATAACTATTAAAACCTATGAATTTTTATTAACTATCTCAAATAGTTTAAACGCTGTAGAATCTGTAGAGGTTAAATTAATTATTAAGGGGTAGTTTTTATCGGATTATAGAAATTAAATAAATAAAAGAAGCATGAACATATATATATCAAAAATAAAAACCAGACTAATACTGGTTCTGTTCTCATTATTTATTGCAACTCAGTCTATTGCTCAGTACAATAGAGTGGATTCAGGTGATACAATTCCAAAACACTACCCGTATATCTTGCCACTAATGGGAGATGCTGTAGCAAAGGGTGGAGTTGAGCTTCCATTACCCATAGGTGTAATGCTTAATTATTTTTGGGCAAATCAGGATATAGACATATCTTATTTATCTGTTGGTCTTGACACAAAAAGTAAAGAAATACCTTTAACTGATATAACAAGGCTTGTTGATTTTGAAAGTGTAAAAGCTAATGCGGTATCAATTAACATTAGACCAGATGTATGGGTGTTGCCTTTTTGGAATGTGTATGGTGTATTTGGTAAATCATATACTAGTACAGATGTAGTTTTATCGTACCCTATAAAATTACATGCCATTGCCGACCTTAATGGTTATAGTTTTGGGTTAGGGAATACTGTTGCATTCGGAGTCTGGGATTTCTTTGCAGTATTAGATGGAAATATAACATGGTCTATTATGGATGGCGTTGATGATCCTATTAAAACTAGAGTTGTTTCTGGTCGTTTAGGTTATACCATACATCTACCAAGTAAAAAAAAGAGACAAACTAATATTGCTTTTTGGGTAGGGGGTATGAGTGTCAATTTTGGTGGTATTACAGAAGGTAGTATATCTATTAAGGATATTTATACTGGGGATGGCAGCAGTAAAGATGAGGCTGTTAGTGATTATTATGATTGGTATGATCAACTTGACAAATTAGACCCACGCAAATTAATTGCAAATAAGGTTTTAACTCCTATTGTTGAAAAAATTGATGCTGCAGATGGTAGTGGAACAATAAATTACCGTATAATCAAATCCCCTAAACAAAGTTGGAATATGATTGCAGGTGGTCAGTATCAATATAATGATAACTGGCAATTGCGATTTGAAGCTGGTTTTCTTGGCTCAAGATCTTCTTTTCTCGCATCTTTAAATTACAGATTTGGAATTAAGAAAAAAGAGTTCCGCTAATTAAAATAAAGTAGAAAATAGGTTTTTGAATCCGTATATTTTTTTTTGATAATATGGGTTCAAATTTTAATATTATACCTTTTATATGGTGAAAATATTAGAAAAAAGCCCATAACAAAGTATAAAAATAATAGCCGAAACAGTAGTAAATATAAACATTGTAGCCCGCAAAAAAATTAGTTGTAACTTGAAAATTCGAGTTCCGCAATCGGCTACTATTCTTATACAGTCCGTTGTGTAGTATTATCAGTAGTTCCTTAAATTAAATCTAAGCTTTATAATTAATTAGCTAGTTTATGGTTTGAACTGAAAATCTAACTCTTTAGAATTAATTAGCAAGTTTGCGGTTTGAACTGAAAATCTAACTCTTTAGAATTAATTAGCAAGTTTGCGGTTT
>JADGDT010000010.1 GCA_016744755.1 Ichthyobacteriaceae bacterium
AAAATAGAAATTACGCAAAAAATTAAAACGGTGCTCAATACCAAATTTAAAGATTTTACCAATTTATAATCGCCCAACACACCATACATCAACCGTTAGGTGCAAGCTGAAAAAAAATCCCACCGCACAGTCAAGCACATTTCATTTTGCTCGTGCCTCACAAAATAAAAAGAGCTTTCCTTTCCCCACCACCGCCCATATTATTCGAAATCTCTGAATACCATTAATCAGTTTGTCCCAAATAACTTATATTTTCGGGACAAAATAAATCCAACAAATAGTGTTAAGTCCCATTTATTTACTATTTTTGGGACAATGCTAGATTTAACTACCATAGAGAAAGAAATTAATAAAGGAGAAATCTTCTTTATCTCAGATTTTACTGAACTTGGTAATTATGAAGCTGTGCGAAAATCTCTGCAACGTCTTACCAAAGACAGTATCATTAAGCGCATTGCAAAAGGAATATATTTTTTGCCAAAAAAACATAAATTACTAGGTATCATTTACCCTCACGCAGAACAAATTGCAAAAGCAATAGCAAAACGTGACAAAGCAAGAATAATAGCTACTGGCTCTACGGCATTAAACTTATTAGGCTTATCTACACAAATTCCATTAAAAATTGTGTTTTTAACAGATGGTTCAGCAAGAAAAATTAAAGTGGGAAACCAAACGATTCAGTTTAAAAAGACAAATCCAAAAAACCTGAGTATTGAACACCGATTAACTAATCTTGTAATTCAAGCATTAAAAGAAATTGGAGAAAAAAATGTAACAAAAGAACAGATTGATAAAATACAGAGCATAATTAAAGAGAGTAATGAACGAGATATTATCAATGAAAATTTAAAAAACGCCCCTGTTTGGATTCAAAAAACAATGATAAGCAAATGAATAACTGGCTAAAATTAACAAAAGAGGAGCAAATAGAATTGTTTACCCAAATTGGTGTAAAAACAAATCTACCACCACAAGCAGTTGAAAAAGATGCTTGGGTAACGCTAATGCTACGGATGATTTTCACTTCCGATTTAGCAAGCCATTTAATATTCAAAGGTGGAACGTCTTTAAGTAAGGCTTTTAATTTAATTCATAGATTCTCGGAAGATATTGATTTAGGAATTGACCGTAAACACTTAAATTTTGAAGGAGATTTGTCTAAAGGACAAATTCGAAAATTAAGAAGAGCTTGTCACACGTTTGTTTCTACTAATCTATCTGAATTACTTCAAAAACAACTTACAGCATACGGCATTGATTCTAATTTGTATGAGATGATTGTTGAAAACACACAAGTATCTGACCAAGACCCTGAAACAATTAAAGTGAATTATCAATCATTATTTGAAGAAGTATCCTATCTACCTAAAAGGGTATTGATAGAAGTTAGCGCAAGGTCATTGATAGAACCAAATCAAGAAGTTGCAATAAAATCAATGATTGATGAACACTATCCAGAAACGGGTTTTGCAGAACAAGAATTTATAGTAAACACAACCAGCCCTCAAAAAACATTTTTGGAGAAACTGATTTTACTACACGAAGAATTTCAAAAACCAATTGAAAAAATTAGACACCTACGAATGTCTAGACATTTTTATGATATAGGACAAATACTAAATTCAGATTACGGTGTAAAGGCTTTGAAAAACACAACGCTGTTTGAAAGTATTATTGCTCATAGAAGCGTATTAACGCCTATGAAAACAACAGACTATAATGGTTTGACCTTAAAAAATCTTAACATCATTCCACCAGATGAGTTACTTGAAAGTTACAAATCTGATTATAAAGAAATGCAGAATAGTATGATACACGGTGAATCACTTGATTTTGATGAGCTATTACAAAATATAATAAAAGAATTGAAATAAATGTCAGACGAACAAAAACAAATATTACAGAACAGCCTTTGGGCAATTGCCAACTTGCTTAGAGGAAAAATGAATCCTGATGATTATAGGGATTATATTTTAGGTTTTATTTTCTTTAAATACCTTTCTGAAAAGCAAAATATTTATGTAACAGAACTTCTACAAGGCGAAGACGAAACCGACTTTAAAAAAGTAACTGATACCGAAACTTTAGAAGCTTTACGTGAAGAGTGTATTATAAAATTAGGATATTTTTTAGAGCCAAAAGAGCTTTTTGAAACCATTGCCGAAAAAGGAAGTCGCAAAATTGAAGGCAAAAGTGAATTTATCCTGGACGATTTACAAGCAGTCTTAAACCACATTGAACAAAGTACAATGGGCGAAGACTCAGAAGAAGACTTTGCTGCTCTGTTTGAAGATTTAGATTTAACTTCAACTAAACTAGGCAGAACCGTAAGTGCAAGAAATGAGATTATTGTAGATATCATTAAAGAATTACATAAGATTGATTTTAAATTAGAAGATTTAGAATCTGATGTTTTGGGTGATGCTTACGAATACTTAATCGGAAATTTCGCTGCCCTTTCTGGAAAATCCAAAGGTGAGTTTTATACACCACAACAAGTATCAAAAATACTAGCGAAAATTGTTACACTTGGTAAGACTAAAATAAAATCTGTTTACGACCCAACTTGTGGTTCAGGTTCGCTTTTGTTACGTGTTAAACGAGAAGCAGATGTAAGTGAGTTTTACGGACAAGAATTAAACCGTACTACTTACAATTTAGCACGTATGAATATGATATTACACGATATTCATTACCGAAAATTTGACATTAAAAATGAAGACACCATTGAAAATCCTCAACATCTAGACAAAAGGTTCGAAGCTGTTGTTGCAAATCCACCGTTTTCGACACATTGGAAAGGAAAAGACAATCCTCTCAACAGCACAGATGAACGCTTTTCTCAATTTGGGAGACTTGCACCTAAAACTAAAGCCGATTACGCTTTTGTACAACATATGTTTTATCAATTAGCAGATAATGGGACTATGGCTGTTGTTTTACCACACGGAGTATTATTTAGAGGAGCTGCTGAAGGTGTAATTCGTAAATACTTAATAAATGATAAAAACGCTTTAGATGCTGTAATTGGTTTACCAGCCAATATTTTTTACGGAACCTCTATTCCTACTTGTATTTTAGTACTTAAAAAATGCAGAAAAGCAGATGACAATATTGTCTTTATTGATGCAAGTGGAGATGACTATTTTATTAAAGGAGTTAATCAAAATGAACTACGAGATAAAGATGTAGAAAAAATTGTAGACACGTATTCTGAAAGAATAACTACAGAAAAATATAGCAAAGTTGTAGAGTTAAAAGAAATCAAAAAAAATGACTACAATCTAAATATAGCAAGATATGTAGACACTTTTGAAGATGATGAGCCTATTGATATTGAAGCTTTAGCTACTGAATTAAAAGCTATTGATAAGCAAATAGCACCACTTAATGCAGAAATAAAGGCTTTTTGTGATGAACTCAATATTTCAACACCTTTTTAATATGTCGTTACTAAAAAACAAACCATTACTGCGTTTTCCTGAATTTACATCTGCTTGGGAAGAAAAAAAAATCTCTGAGATTTTTGAAAGAGTTGTAAACCCAGTTGATGTAGATAAAAAAGAGACCTATCAAGAATTAGGGATTCGTTCTCACGGTAAAGGTATATTTCATAAACAACCGAAACTTGGTGCTAAAATTGGAAACAAAAGAGTGTTTTGGGTTAAAGAAAATACGTTCATTGTGAACATTGTATTTGCTTGGGAACAAGCTGTAGCAAAAACTACAGAAAAGGAAGTTGGTTTAATAGCTTCCCATAGATTTCCAATGTATGACCCAATTAAAAATGTTTTAGACCTCGATTTTATTTTATCTCTTTTTCTGCGTAAAAAAGGAAAAAATATTTTAGAATTAGCTTCACCTGGAGGTGCAGGTAGGAATAAAACTTTAGGGCAAAAAGTTTTTTCAGATACTGAAGTTATTATACCAAAAATTCAAGAACAAACTAAAATATCAAGTTTCTTAAAACTAAATGATGATAGGTTGAATGTACTAATAAATAAAAAAGAGACACTAGAAGCATATAAAGAAGGTATTATCCGCAAAATCTTTAATAAAGACATTCGGTTTAAAGATAAAAATGGGAATGATTTTCCTGATTGGGAAGAAAAATTCTTAGGAGAAATAGGAGAATTTAGAACAAGTAGTGTTGACAAGAAAACGATTGAAGGAGAACCAGAAGTAAGACTTATAAACTATATGAACGTTTATAAACACGAAAACATCACTAATAAGAACAAAGACAAACTAATGATAGTTTCAGCTAAAGAAACTCAATTAAAAAGCAGTAATTTGCTAAAAGGTGATATCCTATTTACACCTTCATCTGAGACGCCAAGCGATATTGGCCATTCAATCGTTATTTCAGAAAACTTAGAGAACACATTATTTAGCTATCACTTAATGCGTTTCCGTCCAGCGATTGAAATTGATATTTTGTATTCTCATTATTTCTGCAATATTCCTTCTGTATTAAAGCAAATAACAAGATATACTATTTCAGTTGGTTCATTCTCGAAAATTAAAGTTCAACTACCATCTATAAAAGAGCAAAAAAAAATAGCATCTTTTCTTTTTAATATTGACAATTCGATAAAGAATATTTCAAACCAAATTAAAAAATCAAAAAAGTTTAAAGAAGGGCTTGTTCAAAAAATGTTTGTGTAATATGAATTTAACAACAATAAATAATAAAATACAAGAAGAGTTTGAATCTTATTTAGTAAGCTTTCTAGACAATAAAAAATACTACTATTGGACGTTAGACTATTTTGAATCTGTAGGTGGTTTATCATTTCAACATTATTTTTTAAATGATGATGTAAAAAAAGAGATTAACACAACAGGAGAAACGTACTTTACAGAATCTAAAATTAATTTAAGCATTAATCGTAATTCCCATAGAAACGATTTAGCTATAAAAAACATTGCCTCTCTTTTTGAAGACCATAAAGAAGATGGTCAAACAAAAAGATATGAATACATTAAAGAATTCATCCTTTGGCAACTACTAACCCAACTCAATAAAAAAGACCCAAATAATAAAATTGAACTACAGAAAAACAACTTTCTGTACACCTATTTGCAATACTTAGTAAATAATCAAGCCCCAAGAAAAAGGTCTGATTTTATAGCTTACGCAAAAGCAGAACAAGGACGCGATTTGTTTATTCAATTAGCAGGTTTAGTAAAGGAAAACGAAAACCCTAATCAAGAACTACAATCGAGAGTTGAAAAACTTTTTATCTCAAAAGAATATGACGATAAAATTCATTTTGTGTTTTCAAAAGTTGGTAAAGAGGATAAAGAAGAATTACGAGAGTTATTGGATGTTTTAAGTAAAGGAAGCGTAAACAACTATTACAGAGGTCAAGCAGATGCAACGTGGTATCTAGACTCTAGCCTTACAAGGGAAGAGAAATATGTAGAAAATGAAGCAAGAATGTATTATGATATTCTCTCGCTTAAACCAGAAGCATTTGTAAATGATTATAGTATTTATGACCGCTTAATTACAATGCAGCATTTTGGAATGCCAACAAGGCTATTAGATATTACTCGTAATCCTTTAGTTTCCATCTTCTTTGCTTGTAATAATTTAGACCGCGCAAATGCAGATGGTTTGGTATATTCCTTTGTACCAGATTCTGACAACTTCCTAAATTTTGATGATGAGCGTTTAAAATGTATCACAAACAATGTTGTAAGTAAAGATGAAGATTATAAGAACAATTCTTGCAACTTAACCCAAACACAAAAAGAAGAATGCTTTGCTAAAAATTGGTTCGTTCAAGGAATTGCTAAAAACCAAAGAATCAACAATCAAAGCGGTGATTTTATTTTTGTAAGTAGCGAAGCATCTAGAAAAAGTTTAGATAGTTTACCTACTAAGATTGTCATTATTGATGCAAATTCAAAGAAAGTATTACTTGAACAATTGGAATCTTTAAATATTCATAGTGGTTCGGTTTATCCAGACCTTAGCCATATGAGTAGTTATATAAGAGAACGCTATAAAGACGACAGTTACATTGCAAGTATTTCGCATAGACCAATTCCTGTTTACATAGATTCTAAAACCATAAACGAAAGACCAAAAGACAGCACGCCTAAAATACTCAGCAGCAAATTTGACGAAACCACTTTTTGGACAGATGATAGAAATAAGCAACTTACCGCTTATGCGAAATCAGAAAAACTTAAAATAAGCGAACTAAAAAAAGTAATCAGCACCTATTTATACGATGAAAAAGCACCTTTACCAGATAGTGTAATATCTGCATTAAAAAGTAAACCTAGCTTAAAAAACCGCAGAGGTATAGCAGAAGAAACCACTAATAAAATAGTTGCATTTGCAAAATCTTTAAATAACGAATCTAACAAATGACCACACAACCAGAACAATTATTAGAAAACAATTTGGTGAGTCAATTAGCACAATTGGGTTATGAAAAAGTGATTATTAAAAATGAAGCAGATTTACTAATCAATCTAAAGTCACAGTTAGAAAAACACAATAAAATTACATTATCTGATAACGATTTTAAGCAGGTTTTAAACTACATTAACAAAGGTTCTATATTTCAAAGAGCCAAAATACTGCGTGATAGAGTTCCATTTACAAATGACAAAGGAGAAAACAAAACCATAGAACTCATCAACCAATTACATTGGTGTAAAAACGAGTTTCAAGTTACCCAACAAGTAACTATGGAAGGAAAATACAAAAACCGTTACGATGTAACCATCTTGATAAACGGTTTGCCTTTGGTTCAAATAGAACTAAAACGTAGAGGATTAGAACTTAAAGAAGCTTTCAACCAAATTAACCGTTATGAGCGTCATAGTTTTGGTGCAGGAGCTGGATTATTTCAATTTGTGCAAATATTTGTTATTAGCAACGGTGTAAACACAAAATACTATGCTAACAGCCCAATAAAAGCACGAAGTTTTAAACAAACCTTTTATTGGAGCGATACCAAAAACAAACTCGTTACCCAACTTTCAAAATTTACAGATATATTTTTAGAGCCTTGCCATATCTCTAAAATGATTACAAGATATGTTGTACAAAACGAATCTTCAAAAATATTAATGGTACTTCGTCCCTATCAATATTTTGCAGTAGAAGCGATAATAGAAAGAGTAAAAAACACTAGTAAAAATGGATTTATTTGGCACACTACAGGTTCAGGTAAAACCTTAACCAGTTTTAAAGCCAGTCAAATTCTAACGAATATGCCCAAAGTTCATAAGGTGATTTTTGTGGTAGATAGAAAAGATTTGGATTACCAAACTACAAAAGAGTTTAATAGTTTTAGCAAGGGTAGTATTGATGGCACAAATAACACTAAAGCTTTAGTAAAACAATTGTCTGGCGATAATAAATTGATTGTAACCACCATTCAAAAACTGAATACTGCCATTAGTAAAGCGAAGTATTTAAATCAAATTTCTGTTTTGAAAGACAAAAGAGTTATTTTTATATTTGATGAATGCCACAGAAGTCAGTTTGGAAAAACACACGAAGACATTAAAAGCTTTTTCGAAAAAAGTCAGATGTTCGGTTTTACAGGAACACCAATTTTTGAAGAAAACGCAGGAACCAATGAATTTGGAAAACGAACAACTGCAATGCTATTTGGTGGCGAAAAAGCTTTACACAAGTATGTTATTACAGATGCCATAAGAGATGAAAATGTTTTAAAGTTCTCAATTGAATACATTAATACATTCAAAAAGAAAGAACACATTTTGGATATTGATGTTGAAGCTATTGACGAAAAAGAAGTAATGGAAGCACCTGAGCGTTTAGATGCCATTACTGAATACATAATTGCCAACCACAACAGAAAAACACATAGTAAAGAGTTTACAGCAATAATGTGTGTAAGTAATATAGAAACACTCATTAAATATTACCAACTTTTTAAAGCGAAAGACCATAATATAAAAGTAGCAACTATATTTTCTTATCAAGCCAACGAAGAAGACAAAGATGCTTTAGGTTTTACAACTTCAGATTTTGACGAAGTAGATTTGAATGTTGTTGCTGAACCAGTTACTAAATATAAATCTCAACATACAAGAGAACATTTAGATAGTTTTATTGCAGATTACAACAAAACCTTTGGAACAAATTATTCAACAAAAGACACTCAAAGTTATTATAACTATCACAACGATATTGCTAAACGAGTAAAACACAGACAGGTTGATATTTTATTGGTAGTAAATATGTTTTTAACTGGTTTTGACAGTAAAACATTAAATACTATTTACGTTGATAAAAACTTAAAATATCACGGTTTAATCCAAGCATTTTCAAGAACAAACAGAATTTTAAACGAAGTAAAATCACAAGGAAATGTAGTTTGTTTTAGAAATTTAAAACAGCATACAGATGATGCAATCGCTTTATTCTCAAACATAGAATCTAAGGATGAAATAATTATTGAACCTTATGAAGATTATGTAAGTAAAATGAATGAAGCATTTATACAATTGCTTCAAATTGCACCAACAATAGATAGTGTTTCGAATTTAGAAAGTGAAGAAGATGAATTAGCTTTTGCTAAAGCGTTTAGAGAACTAATGCGAACACTAAATGTTTTAAAGACCTTTACGGAATTTAGTTTTGATGATATAAGTATAAATGAACAAACTTTTGAAGATTACAAAAGCAAGTATTTAGATTTAAGAGACAAAGTAAAAAGAGAAAATGCAAAGGAAAAAGTTTCTATTCTTAATGATATAGATTTCGAATTAGAGTTAATTCATAGAGACGAAATTAATGTTACCTATATTTTAAAATTACTGGCAAATCTTAAAAATTCTGTATCTGTTGAGGAACAAGAAAAACAACTGAAAAACATAATGGATATTGTGGCTGGAGATACACAGCTAAGAAGTAAACGTGAGTTAATTGAAAAATTCATAAATGAACATTTACCAATAATTGAGGATTCTGAAGATATTCCGGATGAATTTGTGAAGTTTATGACAACTGAAAAATTAGAAGCCATAAAATCATTGAGTAAAGAAGAGAATTTGGATTCTGACAAACTAGAAAAAGTAATTGGCGATTATATGTTTACAGAGAAAATCCCATTACGTGACGACATAATAGACACAATGAGAACTCGTCCAAGTTTGAAAGAAAGAAAAACCAAAGCGGAAAGAATAACTAATAAGATACTGGAATTTGTGGAGACATTTATTAGCGGAATTATGACGGAATAGCCAACGCAAGTTCAAGCACATTTAAAGTTTGCTCGTGCCTCACAAATTTAAAAGAGCTTTCACGCCAACGCTAGCAAGTTTGCGGAAAGAAAAAAAGCCAGACACCTAACAATGTATAAAAAACATAGGGCAGTTTGTGCTAAACTCTAAGGTCTGTACATATTAACAAAGTCCGCTAAATATAAAATTTGGCATTTAAGAGAAAAATAAAAGCAAAATATTTATATTTAGCTAAGTAATAAACCGAAACGAAATTGCTTATTTATTGCCCTACGTTTCTTATACTAACCGTTCTACATAAGCTAAAAAAAGACAAATGAAATAATAATGACAAATGAGATAAAAGAATATGTTTTCAGAAAGGAGATTGAGACTGTTGGATTTGAAATTATCAAGTTAGATTATTTCTTTAATGAGCGTTCAAGTATTGAAGTTGTAAATCCTCACAAAATCAATTTTTATATCATATTGTTTATCACAGAGGGAGAAGGGAAACACAGTATTGACTTTAAAACGTATAATTATTCTAAAGGTAGTATATTGTTTGTTGAAAAAAATCAAGTACACGCTTGGAAGCAATCCAAAAATATTGATGGATTCTTAATCCTTTTTACAGAAGAATACTTGTATAATAACCAAATCAAATTTCAAGATATTTCATATACCTACCCATACAATAATAGTCTTTATCAACCTATTATAAATTTAAGTAAGCAAAACTACAAAACCTTTTACTCCCTAATTAGCTATCTTTTTCAAGAATATTACTTACAGAACACTCCTGTTAAACAAGAAATTTTACAAAATCTTTTAAGAACTACATTACTTAAAATTAGGTCTTACCCTTCAAAAGAACACAAAGACATTGATTCTGATAAAAAGGATTTATTCATTCGTTTTCAAAAGATATTGGAAGAAAAAATTTCACTCACACGAAATGCGAAAGATTATTGTGTTTCACTTAATACTACTTATAGAAAACTCAACACCACTTGTAAGACATTAACCAATAAAACAATTAAAGAGTTTATTGATGACTTTTTAATCTTAAAAGCAAAACGGTTATTATCAGGAAGAGTGATAGGCATAGGTGAAATAGCTTACAGCCTTGGTTTTGACGAAGTAACAAATTTCACAAAATTCTTTAAAAAACATACAAGCCAAACTCCAAAATCATTTACAGAATCAGCTAAATAATTTTATTTCCGTCAAGATTAACCATTCTTACTAAAGACTAACCTTTTGCAAAGGCTATACTCCTACTACTTTTGTGCTATTAATTAATTATAAACAATAATAGTATGAAAAAAATGACAATTATGAGTGTAGTATTAGCAATGGCAATAAGCTCTTGCTCTCAAGCACAACAAAAACAAGAAGTATCAATAAAAGACGATACGCAAGAAACAAAAACTGTAGTAACGCTATCAAATAAAGAAAAAGCAGTAGCCTTACTTACAAGTATCCAAACTGGAGAGCAAGCTCCTGTAGGATACATTAATCCCAATAAATACATACAGCATAATTTAGGAATTGCAGATGGATTAGCAGGTTTTGGAGCAGTTTTACAAAACGCACCAGAAGGAGGTTTTAAAGTAAGTGTAATAAGAACATTTCAAGATGGCGATTATGTTTTTACTCAAACAGATTATGACTTTTTTGGACCAAAAATTGGCTTTGATGTATTTCGCTTTGAAGATGGGTTAATCGTTGAGCATTGGGATAATTTAGCTCCAAAAAGTGATAAACAAAACCCAAGTGGACACACACAGCTGGACGGAACAACAACGGTTGAAGATTTAAAGAAAACAGAGGAAAACAAAACCTTGGTTGAAGACTTTGTAAATACCATTTTAATTGGTCAAAAATATGAAGAGTCAGCAAGATTTTTTGATGGCGACAACTACATTCAACACAATACACAAGTGCCTGATGGAGTTTCTGGTTTCGGTGCAGCTGTAAAAGCTATGGCGGAACAAGGAATATTTATGGTTTACACTAAAACACATAAAATTCTTGGAGAAGGAAATTTTGTTTTAGTAATGAGCGAAGGAACTTTTGGAGGAAAGCCAACAGCTTTCTACGATTTATTTAGAGTAGAAAATGGAAAAATTGCTGAACATTGGGATGTAACCGAAACAATTCCAGCAAAAGAAAATTGGAAAAATAGTAATGGAAAATTTTAAAAGGCTAAATAATGAGCAATAAATTAGAAAACGCAAAAAAACTCTATCTCGAAGGAATTCGAGATGGAAAAATGGAAGTTGTTAAAGAATACTCTGGTGATAGATATACTCAACATAGTACAGGTGTAAAAGATGGTTCACAGGGTTTTATGGATTTCTTCAAAGACTTTCTTGAACGAACAAAAGACCGAGATATAAGAGTTATTAGAGCTATCGAAGATGGAAATTTTGTTTTTGTACAAGTATTTCAAGACATAGATAATGGTGAGGCAAAATGGATTACCACAGATATGTTTGATACTGATGATAACGACAAATTAATTGAACATTGGGATGTAATTTCTCCTTACAAGGAAATAAGCGAATCAGTGAATGGAAATGATATGATCTTGGGAGGTTTCGAACTTAAAGACCTTGATAAGACAGAAGAAAATAAAGCGGTAGTTCGTAGTTTTTTTGTAGATATTTTCCAGAATAGAAATCATAAAGACTTGGGTAAATACATCTCTACAGAAAAATATATTCAGCACAACCCAAATGTTCCTGATGGTTTTGAAGCAGTACAGGTTTTTTTAGCTACACAAGATTTTAATTATGATTTTATCTTTAAAGTAATGGGGCAAGGAGATCACGTAGTAAGTTACGGAAAATCCACTTATAACGGTCAAGAGTTTGCTGTGTTTGACCTTTTTAGAATCGAGAACGGGAAAATCGTTGAACATTGGGACAATATGGAACCTATTCCTCCAAGAGAAGAATGGGCGAATACTGGTAAATTTTAATTATCTATTATGAAAACTATAGAAAATTTTAATGCAATAAGAAAATATTCTGAGACACTATGTAAACCTCTAAAAACAGAGGATTACGTAGTTCAGATTGCTACTTTTACAAGTCCTGCCAAATGGCATTTAGGACATACAACTTGGTTCTTTGAAGAATTTATTCTGAAAAGTTTTGCTAAAAACTACACGCAATTTGATGAGAATTTCAACTTCATTTTCAATAGCTATTATAACAATGCTGGCGACCGTGTAAAAAGAGCTGATAGAGGGAATATTTCTCGTCCAACAGTAGAACGAGTTTATGCCTACCGAGAATATGTAAATGAAGCTATAATAGATTTATTATCTCAAAATTCTAATGAGAAAATAATAGAACTACTTAAATTGGGTTTAAATCACGAACAGCAACACCAAGAATTATTTTTGACAGACATAAAATATATGTTTGGTAATAATCCATTATTCCCCGCATACGATACAGGTTTTAAACTCATTAATGATGAGAATAAAGAATCTGGTTTTGTAAACATAAAAGAAGGTGTTTATGAAGTTGGATTTAAAGGAGATGATTTTTGTTATGATAATGAGCTTAATCCACACAAGGTTTATCTTAATGATTTTGAGGTTAGTAAATCACTTGTAACCAACGGAGAGTTTATTGAATTTATAGAATCTGGAGGGTATCAAGATTTTAACCTCTGGTTAGAAGAAGGCCTACATTGGAAAGAGAAAAACAATATTGACTGCCCTTTGTATTGGCTAAAAAAAGATGACGTATGGTTTCAATATACCTTGGCAGGTTTACAAAAAGTAAACTCAAAAAACATATTAACACATATTAGCTTTTATGAAGCCGCTGCCTTTGCCGAATGGAAAGAAATGCGACTACCTACCGAGTTTGAATGGGAAATAGCTTCTGAAAAAATAAATTGGGGACAACGTTGGGAATGGACAAATAGTGCCTACTTGCCCTATCCTAAGTTTAAAAAAGTCAAAGGAGCTGTTGGCGAATACAATGGTAAATTTATGGACAAACAAAAAGTGCTAAAAGGTGCTTCTGTTGCCACTTCAAAAAATCATAGTCGAAAAACCTACCGTAATTTTTTCTATTCAGAAGAAAGATGGCAGTTTACAGGTATACGTTTAGTAAAATGATAGAGCAATTTAAAAAAGATGTAGATAATGGATTAAGTGCTACTCCAAAAACGCTCCCGTCAAAATATTTTTACGATAAAAAAGGAGATGACTTATTTGTACAAATAATGAACTTGCCTGAATATTATGTAACTAGGGCTGAACTGGATATTTTCACAAATCAAACTCAAAATATCATAGACGCTTTACAGCTAAATCCTGATATATATTTTGAACTCATTGAACTTGGTGCAGGAGATGGACTAAAAACAAAAGAGCTTTTAAAATTATTAGATAAACAGAATTATAAGTTTGATTACCTTCCTATTGATATATCTCAAAATTCACTTAATAATCTTGAAAATACGATAAATAAAAAACTGCCTAATATTTCTATAAAAAAGCAACAAGGTGATTATTTTCAGGTTTTAGAGTCATTAAAAGATAGTCACCACCCCAAAGTAGTATTGTTTTTAGGTTCAAATATTGGCAATATGACCGATGAAATGGCAAGTAATTTCATCTATGAATTAGGAGAAAGTCTTTGTGCTAAGGATAGACTATTTTTAGGTGTTGATTTAATAAAATCAGAATCCATTGTACTTCCCGCATACAATGACAGCAAAGGAATTACTCGTGATTTCAATTTAAATTTATTACTAAGAATAAACCGGCAATTAGAAGCAAATTTTGACGTTAATACATTTAGGCACGAACCTGAATACTCGGAAAAAGAAGGTGTTGCTAAAAGCTTCTTGGTTAGCGATGTAAAACAAAGTGTATATATTAAAGCTATTGGGAAAACATATACTTTTGAAAAAGGAGAAAAGATTGCCACAGAAATTTCCCGAAAATATAATGATGTAATTATTCAAAAAATAATAAAGAAAACCGACTTCTTTATTACAGAAAAACTTACTGATAGCAATAACTATTTTTCTAATTATGTTTTAAATCGCACTATAAGTGAAAGTTAAATCCATTGGCATATTAGGTTTAGGTGACCAAACTACTCGTTTTTATATAAAAGAGCTAAATGAT
This sequence comes from Ichthyobacteriaceae bacterium, assembly GCA_016744755.1. GTDB lineage: Bacteria > Bacteroidota > Bacteroidia > Flavobacteriales > JADGDT01 > JADGDT01. Next base: position 14,393 of record JADGDT010000010.1, read on the forward strand.
TATTATAACGATAAAAACGGTGTACACTCTACTTACCCTTTCAAACTATTGAATACAAATTTTGATATAATAAACGATTTATTGCCCAACCCTTCTAAACAATTGGAACGTATTGTTAAAGAGTATCTTGAAAAGATAATAGAATTAGACATTGAAGCTATTTTAATTCCAAATATCACATTACACGAAACAATAGACAAATTAAACATTGAGACTACAATCATTCATCCAATACATTGTACTGTCTCAGAAATCAAACAAAACAATTATAAACAAGTTGTTTTGTTTGGTTCAACCTACACAATGGAATCAAACTACATAAAATCCAATTTTGCGGAAAATGACATTAAAATTTTACTTCCTTCAAAAAAAGATATGCAATTTACGGATGAAGTTAGAAAACAAGTTTATCAAAAAATGGAAACTAAAGAGTTACTTGATAATTTTAATTTGATCATTAAAAAATATGCACAAAATAATGCTGTTGTAATTGCTTGTACGGAATTATCCATTGCTTTAGAAAATGAAAATTTAAAAATCTTTGATATCGCACGTATTCAAATTAAACAGATTGTATAGCTCAATTTTAAACAGATAAATTCAATTTTCTGTTCCATAGTTGTTGTTTCTTTCCAAGGCATAATAATCTGATTTTTATCTCAAATTACAACTTAAAAAGTGTAAACTATGTCCCTTTAACTTGTGTAAAGCAGGTCTCTTAACGAACAGTGTGCAAAAGTGCTCCTAAAAAATAATTTATTGTAAATAAGTAGCAATAAAACAGAACTACTTGAACTTATGACAAAATAATTTTATCTTTGAAAAAAAACATCATGAATAGGATAATTTCAGAAAATCAGAATGAACTCACTAAATTATGTCAATCATTGAATATTAAAAGGATGAACGTGTTTGGTTCTGTTGTATCTGGAGAATTCAATGCAAATAGTGATATAGATTTTTTGATTAAATTTTCTGAAAAATTATCAGGAGAACAATACACTGAAAATTACTTTGAACTTCATTATAAATTAAGAAAAATATTCAATAGAGAAATTGATATAATTACCGAATCTACTTTATCAAACCCTTACTTTATTGAAAGTATAAATAAATCTAAAAAACTAATCTATGAAGCTTGAGGTTAAGAAGTATTTATACGATATTCAAACTTCAATAAATTCTGTAGAAGAATTTTTAGGAGGTAAAAAAGATTTTTTCGAATACAAGAAAAATAAATTGCTTAGACGAGGAATTGAAAGAGAAATAGAAATCATTGGAGAGGCAATGAATAGAGTTCTTAAAATTCAACCTGAATGTAGAATTGAAAATGCTCGAAAAATAGTAGATACACGTAATTGGGTAATTCATGCCTACGATAGTGTCGATGATGTCGTAATTTGGAATATAGTTTCAAATCATCTTCCAAAGTTAAAGGTAGAAATAGACAACTTGCTGAACACTAAAGATTAGACCTATCTCAAAAAAGAGGTTAAGTAAGACTCTTACAATATTAAGAAAATTAATTATGTTCTCGTCTGGTCGTAGAACACCGAAAAGCTAACAAAACCTATAGCGCATATGGCGTACAATTATTCTTTTTTATAAAATTTATTCAATGAAAAACACCTTCGCAAGCTTATTTTTTCTATTTTTAAAAAGGTAATTTATAGAAAAAATAAACTTGCTTATTGGTACTTTACAACGTTATTGAAAAACGCCATCCGCACCATAGCCCAGTCGTTGTAGCTAAGCTTAAGACATTCTGCTAAATTCAAAATTAAATATATTTTCATGAAAAGAATAATAGCATTTATAAAACTAATTGGTATCATTTTCGTGTCTATCATGTTCATTGGAACTGTTATGATAATTGTAATACTAGCTGGATATAAATTTTCATGGAAAAAATACATTGATAAAAAACAAGTAATAGAATTTTCTGAATTAATAAACAGTTCTGATAAATTACCTGAAAATTTCTATTATATATATGATAAAATCTACCCAAGTAAAAGAAAAACAACTATATGGGAAACATATACAATCGGACAATTATTATATAGTTTAAATTTAAAAGATAGAACTGAAATTATCAGTCCTACAAGAACTTTAAGTGGAATGGCATATTATTCGTTTGTAACTAATATAAAACCATCTAGGCCTACAAACTATCCTGTATATTTTTCTATTGGTGTTGATGAAAATACAACTCCTCAAAAATGTTTTGACTACTATATGTCAATATATGATTTCGGTGATATGATAATTGGGATAAGAAATATGAGTATAAAAATGTATGATAAAAAATTAGAAAAATTAACTGATGATGAAATTATTGAAATAATTGCATTTATGAATGTTCCCATTCTTAGAATTGATTTTGAATACGATAGATTAATGGATGAAAAAAATAAATTGAAATTACGAATAGAATAGCCTAGCTACAATAAATAGGACTATGAGCGGTCTGCAAGACCCAGCGATGAGTCTAGTGTTGAACTACATCCGTGCATCCTGCCTTTTTTACATTTCTGGCATAGACCAATATCAAAACCTGTAAGTCTTTTTATACGCTCTGTGGGAGTTTCCTTTTTTTTGGATTCAATTAATTCATCTATATCAGGTTTATGCTCTGCTTCAAACTGTAATTCTAAATTACGTTTTGTGGTATGATTGTAAATACTATAACGTCTTATTCGTACAAAACGTTTGGGTAAAACATAAAGACAGAATCGCTTTAAAAATTCAACTCCTTCTTCGAGCAAATGAGTTGCATAAGTATGTCGTAATGAATGGAGGTTTACTTCTTTTGTAATCGATGTTTTCTTTAAGTTTTCTCGCATTACCCACGATAGTCCCCTAACACTATATTGACTATCTAACTGTTTACCATTGAATAACCAAATATGTGGATTTTCTGCTTTTAAATACTTTTTCAATCCATATGACATGGTTGGTGATAGAGGTAATATTCTATCTTTCTTATACTTGCTTTGGCGAATATGTATTGTCATACGCTCAAAATCAACATCAGATATTTTAAGATTTATAACTTCTTGTCCTCGTAAACCTGCTGAATATATTAAAGTTAAAACTATACGTTGCTTTAGTAGTGACGGTGCCAAAAACAACTCTCTAAGTTCTTTACGATTTAGAATAATAGGTAGTTTGGTCTCTCGTTTTAAGCTAGGTAATGCTATTGCATTTTTATTCATACCTAGTAGTCGATAATAATAGCGGAGACCATAAACCATATGCTTAAAACTACTACGTGAAGGAGATTTTGGATCGCGAGCTAGAGATACCAAATACTCATTAATCTCATCTTCACTTACTTGTTCTGGTAGCCTTTTAAAATGGAGTACAAACAAAGCTATGCGTCTTCCATAATTACTTAAGGTACTTTCACTTTGTCTTCGTAAAGTAACTTGTTGTGATAATTTCACAAGTACTTTTTTGAAACCAGGAACTACAATAATTGCCCGTTCCAAAATGGTTGGAGAGATTCTATTTCTCATATCTGTATCTTTTAAAATTAGTATTACAGATATAGTAGACTATTTTTTTTGAATTCACTACTTTTGAACTAGAGATGAGCTAGCCGCCGTTGGCGGATTTAGTTCAACAATGGCTATAGTTAATACGGGTTTTAGTGATAAAAACAAAGATTAGTTCATTAAATAAACTTAGTACAAGTCCGAAAGTTCAGTTCTCTGAACTCCCGTACTAACCATAGCCGAGACGTTGTACACCATTTGGAGACACAATCACAGAATAGGAAAATTTGACAAAAATGATTAAATTTGCAGTGATTAATTTAAATCAGATAGAATATGTTTAATACGATAGAAATAGACCGTAATAAGCTGACAATTATGGGAGTGCAATTTTCCAATTTAAAAATCTTGGAAAGTACGGCAAATGCAATTGGGAGTAATATGTTTGAAGGTTTTGAACCCACTTCGAAAGGCGTTGAAATAATTAGAGATTATGTAATTGGAAAAATCACATTGTCTGAATTGATAAAATTTGCAAAGGAAAAATCGTATGTCTGATTCTTATAAATACGTTGACCCCGATTACACCTATACTGACCCCAAAACAGGAATACTCAGAAACTTAGCTGACATAATAGACCAAGATGTTTTACTCTTTTTTGAAAGTGGAGCTGTTGCAAAACGCATACAAGAACTTTACGAAAACCCCATAAAGATAACGGGAGTAGAAAGTCTTTTGACTATTCACAAACACTTGTTTCAAGATGTTTATTCTTGGGCAGGAAAAAAGCGAAAGGTTGAAATAAGTAAAGCAGGCAAACAATTTTTCCCAACGACACATTTTGACAATGCTTTTCGCTTCATTGACACTTTAATTTCAGATTATAAAAACACATCAAAAAACGATAAACATCGAATAGCCGAGAAATTATCTGAAATATTGGATAATATAAATTACCTACATCCTTTCAGAGAAGGAAACGGGCGAATGCAACGAGAATTTTTAAGATTATTAGCATTGGAAAAGGACTTAGTATTAAACCTGAATCCACCTGACGATAAAAAGATTTACGACCAATATATGCAAGGAACAATAAATAGTGATGTGAAAGCCTTGACAAAATTGATTTTTGAACTAATTGAAACGTAAAGAAGAAGAAAAAAAACTGTGGCCAACAATATATATAAAATTATCGAAACATTAGTAAAATCAAAAATTGTAGCCCGATTAAACTTTATCGTAAGTTGAAACATTGTGCTTCGCAATCGCCTACATTTTCATAGCCCAACTGTTGGCGTTCATTACAAAAAATCACATCAAATATGCCCAACATCAGTGAATCAAAGCAAAATGGATTGAAAAAGTATATGAATGTTTTGCTTTATATGGACCAGACAATTTAAATATTAACTAAAGTTTCGCATCCATCCTAAGCCACTAATTTTAGTGACTCATCCTTTAGATTATATGTTTCAATAAATTTAAGATTATCACTGTGAGCCGTTAAAACACTAATAATTTTGTGAGTTTCATCCTCTCCAAGTAAAAACTCCAAAACATTGGATAAATCGGCAATTAATGCTAGAATTATTTCATTTAGCCTATGTTCAATGTAGTCTTGTTTAAGATTCTTGAATAATCATCCAATAGTTCCATAGGCTTCTATTCTGTACTTTAGACTTATTAACAAATAGTTGAATCATTCTAATTGTAGTTTGAGCCACCTGAATATCAAAATTGGTTGATTGTATTTTTTCAAGACTGAGTAATTGCTTTACTTCTCTAAAAAACACCACAATAGTCCATCTTATGCTATATATCTTTAGGGTTTTAGTGAAAGAAAAACTGGTGTTTGTTGATAAAATAGTATGCTATTTTCTATTATTCCCCTTTCTTACAAAAAACAACTTAACATCAATTCCACCTATTTTTACTACAAATATTTTATACTGATAATTCTTTGCTCTTAAACGTATAGTGTTTTAAGGGTGCGAAACTTGAACGGATTACTCCCAACTGTTTTTAACCTTTAAATTTCATAGGCAAATACACTACCTTCTTTGTTTCAAAAAACTCCTCTTCAAAAAAGTCTGGTAATTCAAAAAGCTCTACATTTTTGTAATCTTTTAACTCTTCCGATAAATCTCCTCCTTTTAAATAAAGGATTCCATTTCTACGATCGTGAACAGAATCTTTCTTTATTCTTTTACGCACCCAACCTACAAAATCAGGCATATTAGTAACTGCTCTACTAACTATAAAATCAAATTTTTCTTTTACATTCTCTACTCTATCATGAAGAATATTTACATTTTTTAATCCTAGTTCGTCAGCTACAGCTTTTACGACTTTCAACTTTTTACCTATAGAGTCAACTAGCAAGAAATTAGTTTTAGGAAACATAATCGCTAAAGGTATACCAGGGAAACCTCCTCCAGTACCAACATCTAATACACTTGACCCTGTATTGAATTTCTGAATTTTAACTATTCCCAACGAATGTAGTACATGACGTAAATACAACTCCCCAATGTCTTTACGCGAAACAACATTAATTTGAGCATTCCACTCTTTGTAAATACTTTCTAATTTAGAAAATTGATCCAATTGTTTTTCACTTAAATCAGGAAAATATTTTTTAATTAACTCCATAATATATAATTAAATATTTTTTTAACAATTAAATCTGAAAACATATTAATATCTAACATCAAAGTTCTAACAACTTATACATGATATTTCTATTTTTGCCTTCAGAAATTTGAATTTACAAAACTAGTAATAAAATGAGTTTATTAGCAGAAAGAATACAGCGATTATCGGTTGCACAAACTTTAGTGATGAGTAAGAAAGCTAGAGAGCTTAGAGAAGAAGGTAAAGATATCATAAGCTTAAGTATTGGCGAGCCAGATTTCAATACTCCCGATTTTGTGAAAGAAGCTGCAATATCTGCTATCAACAGTAATATTACAAAGTATCCTCCAATCTCTGGGTTCAAGGAATTAAAAGAATCAGTAAGTCATAAATTTAAAAGAGACAATGGACTGAAATACGATTTAAATCAAATTGTGGTTTCTACAGGCGCTAAACAATCCATTATAAACATTTTACTTTCTATACTATCTAAAGGTGATGAAGTAATTATTTTAGGTCCTTTTTGGGTGAGTTATTTCGAAATGATAAAGATGGCTGATGGTATTCCTGTAACTATCAAATCTAGTATAGAACATGATTTTAAGGTTAATGCAAATCAAATAGAAGAAGCGATTACCTATAAAACTAAAGCAGTATTATTCTCTTCTCCTTCAAACCCTAGTGGTGCCGTTTTCTCTAGAGAAGAATTGGGAGAAATGGCAAGAGTTATTTCAAAACATACACAGATAACAATTATTTCTGATGAGATTTACGAACACATTAACTACAACAACGAGCATGTAAGCATTGCTAGCTTTCCTGAAGTTTACAATCAAACTGCTACAATAAATGGAGTTTCGAAAGCATTTGCCATGACCGGTTGGAGAATTGGATACATGGGTGCTCCACAGTGGTTAGCATCAGCATGCGAAAAAATCCAAGGACAGGTAACTTCGGGAGCCTCAACAATTTCGCAGATGGCTGCAATTGCTGCTCTAAAAGCAAATCCTAACGAAACAAACTACATGCGTGATGAGTTCTTAAAAAGAAGAAATATGATGTATAAGCTATTGGTTGATATAGAAGGATTTAAAGTAAATATGCCAGATGGAGCATTTTATTTTCTGCCAGATATTTCATCTTTCTTTGGTAAAACAATAAGAGGTTACAAAATAAACAATGCCCAAGATTTATCGATGTTCTTACTAGTAGAAGCAAATGTAGCTTTGGTGTCGGCGGAAGGTTTTGGTGAGCCAAATTGTATTAGACTTTCTTACGCTTCTTCCGAAGAAAATTTACGAGAAGCTGTGAGGAGAATTAAAGAGGTCTTAATATAATTGGTTCTATGTCGTTTGTAATGGGTTACTAAAAAGGTAATTTGAGTAATATCCTTGTTGTGGCTATCCTTTTGTACAGTGATAATGAAATTTTGCTTGGAAAAGCTATGCTTTCGTGAACTCCTAAATATTAAATTGTTAGTGAACTAATTGCGTTTCGCTTTTTTTTTGCAAAACATAGCATGTAAAGCAAGAATTTAATGGTCGCTTGCGAATCACATTACAAAAGGTGCCTTTTCTTTTGGTTCGTTTTCTTTGGGCAAGCAAAGAAAATGCTATTTATTAAAATGAAATCATAATTACATATATCTAAATAGTATTCTAGATCTTTTACCTCTTCAACACAATCATACTTAATTGTTTCGTTTTCATTTGCAATTTTCTTTAAAGAACCACATATCTTTTTACTAGTTGACAGTGATATTATTCTCATGATCTTATTTTAATGCTATTTATTTTCTTTTGAAAAAAAATAGTTCTACCCCGAATATCTATTGAAAACAATGGGAGTAATTGCGATAACAGCAATAAAATATAAATAAATAAGAAATGAATCTCCCAAAATATTTTCACATAATCACATGTAAAATAATAAAGTTTTATAATACATTTTGATTTTAATATTCAACCTAATATTTACTACATTCGTCCTATATTTACAACTTAACATTGCCACATATATAAAATCTCATATATTCGGTAATAAAATAAATAGTGAAAATTAAAAACAATAATTAATATGAAAACTAAAATTGGATTTTTAATAATTATTTTCATAGCTGTATTAACCACTATGAACGCTCAAGATGTTCCTGCAACAGAAACGGATAATGATACAGAGCTGTTAGGATTACCTGGAGACAACTTAGATCTTTATGCCGTATTAGACCTTTTTCAAAAATCAAAAACAATAGAGGAATTTGAAAAATCACTAAACGACGAAAAAACAGGAGTTAATAACCTTGATTTAAATCTTGATGACAAAGTTGATTTTATAAAGGTTGAAAGTAAGCAAGATAAAGATGATTTCGTATTTGTATTGCAAGTAGATGTACTTGAGGGAGAAATACAAGATGTAGCTGCAATTCTTGTAACTAAAGATAAAGAAGGAAAAGTCACATTACAAATGTCTGGAAATGAAGATTTATACGGTAAAGACTACGTTATTGAGCCAAAGCTAGAAACTCCAGCAGTTACAGCTAATCCTGGCTATACAGGTGCTGACACTGTTGTTGTTGTCAGCGAGACATCTAATGTGGTAGTAATAGAATCTGAACCCATAATACATTACATATACTCTCCTGTATATGTACCTTACTACCCTCCTTATTACTACGGATATTATCCTCCTTATTACAGACCATACCCAGTAATACATATTAGTTTTTATAGCAGAAATAATCGATATCACCGTAATCATTACCATGGAGGACGTCATAATCATGGTGGAAATACCGTGGTAATTAATAATAATAACAATACTTACAATAATTACAGCAAGAAATCAAACACATCTAAAACTGTAAACAATAACAAAAATAAAGGTAATTATAAAAGTAAGAATTCGTCTAATAAAGCTTCAACAGCAAAGACAAATAATACCTCAAAAAAGACAAATAAAGCAGATATAAATAAAGCTAGTACAAAATCTACTAAGAACATGCAAAATAGTAGTGTTAAAAAACCTTCTACTAGGCCTGCTAATACTCCATCTACTAGACCTGCTAGTAAGCCAGCAAGTAGACCTGCTGCTAGACCAACGAGTAGACCTAGCGGTGGAAGAAGAAGATAAATTATAAGTTACACTAATATAAAATAAGCGATAGGTATTATTTTAATATTTCAGATAAGTTGGAATATTAATACTACTAAATCGCTTATTTTATTTAACTCATAATTAAACGAAATTAATAGTTCTAAACTCATCACTTACACCAAAGTATCATATAACTATTCTACTAATTATAGTAGTCCTGATAACACCTCTATTCTAATAATTCTTCCATAATTAAAATCATCAGAAATAATATTTACCAATAAAACAACAACCTACTAATACTCTAAAAGTGGAGTGTTCAATATATCCATCTCAAGTTTTATTTAACTTAATTTTAATTCAAATATGTTTTAAATTGTAAGTTTTATTCATGCTGATTTTATACTTTTACATCACTATAAAAATCGCAATAAACTATAATTTATGAAAACTATTATTCAGAATATAAGTCAATTAATACAAGTTAGAGATGAAGCAATTGACGCTGTTGTTGGTAATAACATGAAAGAATTACCAATTATTGAAAATGCTTTTTTAGAAATTGAAAATGGAATTATAGTTAATTATGGTTCGATGTCTGATATTCATGGATATGATTATGCAAATACCACAAAAGTAATTAATGCCAAAGGAGGAATTGTATTGCCTACTTGGGTTGACTCTCACACTCACATAGTTTATGCCGGAAGTAGAGAAAAAGAATTTGTAGATAAAATTAATGGACTTTCATACGAAGAAATAGCAAAAAAAGGTGGAGGCATTTTAAACTCTGCCAAAAGGTTACATAACACTACAGAAGAAGAATTATACAACCAAGCAAAAGTTCGTATTGAAGAGATTATGGGAATGGGAACTGGAGCTGTTGAAATTAAGAGTGGTTATGGACTTACAGTTCAAGACGAAATAAAGATGCTTAGGGTTATTAAACGTCTTAATCAAGACTATCCTATCACAATTAAAGCTACCTTCTTGGGAGCTCATGCTATTCCTGCAGAGTACAAAGAAAATAGAATGGGATACCTAAATCTCATTATCGAAGATATGATTCCGTTAGTTGCAGAAGAGAAACTTGCAGAATATGTTGATGTATTTTGCGATAGAGGATTCTTTACTCCTAACGAAACTGATATGATACTTGAAGCTGGTGTAAAACATGGATTAATTCCTAAAATTCACGCTAACGAATTAGATTATTCTGGAGGAATACAAATAGGTGTAAAACACAAGGCTCTTTCTGTTGATCATCTAGAGTTTACTGGCGATGAGGAAATTAATGTTTTAATGAAATCTGAAACTATGCCTACACTTATGCCATCAACAGCATTCTTTTTAGGATTAGAATATCCACCTGCTCGCAAAATGATGGAAGCTGGACTTCCTATAGCATTAGCAACAGATTACAATCCAGGTTCATCTCCCTCAGGAAAAATGGCATTCACTTTATCTCTGGCATGCATTCAATTAAAAATGACTCCAGAAGAAGCAATTAATGCTGCAACAATGAATTCAGCTTATGCAATGGGGGTTGAAAAAGAATTAGGCTCAATCACCAAAGGTAAGAAAGCAAGTGTAATTATTACAAAACCAATAAACTCTTATGCTTACATACCTTACTCTTTTGGTAGCGATTTGGTAAGTGAAGTTATAATTGAAGGACAAATTATTTAGTTTCGGGATACAAGTTACGGGTTGAAACAACAACTAAACATCCCAACAATTCAACAACTGAACAGTTAAACGAATAAACAAATCAACAAAAAAGATGAAACAGATAATAGAATGTGTGCCTAACATTTCGGAGGGTCGCGATGAAAATGTAATTAAACAAATTACTGAAGTAGTAGAGACTGTAGAAGGGGTTAAGCTTTTGGACGTTGATCCAGGCAAAGCTACAAACCGTACAGTAATAACATTTGTAGGAGAACCAGAACCAGTAATAGAAGCTGCTTTTCTTTTAATTAAGAAAGCTTCTGAGCTTATTGATATGAGTAAACATTCTGGAGAACACCCACGTATGGGAGCTACAGATGTTTGTCCGTTGGTGCCAATTGCCAACATCAGTATGGAAGAAACTATTGAGTTTGCTCATAAACTTGGAGAGAGGGTTGGAAAAGATCTTCAATTACCAGGATATTTTTATGAATTTGCTGCAAAAGAAAATAGTCGTAAAAACCTTGCTGTAAACCGTGCTGGAGAATATGAAGGTTTAGCAAAAAAAATTGATTCTAGTTATAAACCAGATTTCGGTCCTGCTAAGTTTACTGATAAAGCAAAACGCTTTGGCGCAATAAATATTGGAGCTCGTAACTTTCTTGTAGCTTACAACATAAACCTTAACACTACTTCCACTCGACGCGCAAATTCTATTGCATTTGATAATCGTGAGTTAGGCAGATTTAAAAGAGAAGGAAACCCTATTACAGGTAAAAAAGTAAAAGACGAAAATGGAAACTTTGTTAGAGAGCCAGGGAAACTTAAATCTGTAAAAGGTATAGGTTGGTTTATTCCAGAATACGGAGTTGCACAAATTTCATACAACCTTACTGATATTACAATCACTACTATTCACAAGGCTTTCGAAGAAACTGTTAAGTCTGCTGATGAAAGAGGAATTAGAGTTACAGGATCAGAATTAATTGGACTTGTTCCACTACACTCTCTTATTGATGCAGGTAAATATTTCCTTAAAAAACAAAATCGTTCTGTAGGTATTTCTGATGCTGAAATAATTAAGATAGCAGTAAAATCTTTAGGTCTAGATGAGCTTGCTCCTTTCAATCCTCAAGAAAAAATTATTGAGTACAAAATGACTCAAGGTGGAGAAAAGCAACTTATTGATATGAACCTTACTGAGTTTGCATACGAAACAGCTTCAGAAAGTCCTGCTCCAGGAGGTGGCTCAATTTCTGCATACGTTGGTTCTTTAGGAGTTTCACTTGGAACTATGGTAGCAAATTTATCCTCCCATAAAGCTGGTTGGGATGATAGATGGGAAGAATTCTCTTATTGGGCTGAAAAAGGTCAGGCTTACAACGATAAATTATTGAAACTTGTTGATGAAGACACTAATGCATTCAATAAAATAATGGATGCAATACGTTTATCTAAAGGTAGTAACGAGGAAAAAGCTATTCGTAAACAAGCCATTGACAATGCTACAAAATACGCTATAGAAACTCCTTTTAAAGTAATGAAAACAGCATACGAAAGTATGGATGTAATGAAAGCTATGGTTGAAATAGGTAATCCAAACTCAGTTACCGATGCTGGTGTTGGAGCACTTTGTGCAAGAACTGCGGTAATTGGAGCATTTATGAATGTAAAAATTAACTGTGCCGGATTTGATGACAAAACATATGTTGACCAAATGATTGCTAAAGCTCAAGATATTGAAAATAAAACAATTGTTCTTGAAGCTGAAATAATTAAAATTACAAACGAGAAAATAGGATTGTAATAAATGGGTCAAGCATTAGACTTTATACTTTAACCTTAAATCCACAAGGGTTTTCGTTGCGAAAAGCTGAAATGTGCTTTGGCATTGGTGTAGCGCAGAAAAAAGTAACGCAAACATAGCCTTAGCTATGGTGAGTAAGTTTTTTTGAGAATTGCCAATGAGAATGTGCAGTACAGCTTTGTAGTAGATATACCTTTGCGGATTTAAGGTTTAATAAAAAAATGACTTTCGCAGAGTGCAAAACACCTGCGAGAGTCATCATAAAACTTATACCAGCTACTCCTCAAAATGCAATTGATATTAAACACTTTTTGTGATAGTGTTGTGAAATCAAATAAACAGCAGACATCAAATATTTAGACACCCACTCTAAACAACACAAACACAATCATTTTATTCTACAATAAAAAACTAGTAAAGTATAACCTCTTTAATCATGTCCTTTTTCAATGCTTTATTCATATGAGATTTGATTTTATCCTTGCCAAAAGACAACTCTTGTAGCAGAACTGAAGAAGTAATTTTTACTCTTAAAATTCCATTATTTAAACCAATAGAAGCCGTTTTTTTACTAATGGCACCACCCATTATCTCACTCCATCTATTTCTAATATCAACAACATCTAATTTCTCTTCAATTCTATATTCCGAAAACACACCCTTCAACCCTTCACTCAAACTTATAGGTTCGTTTCTTCTAGTAAATTTAGATTTCTTTTTATACATTCTGATTGTAATTTCTAATCATTAATCAAGTTTGAATAACTTGTAATCTTCATTTATTGACTTTACTATTCCCTCTGTTCTTTCGGCATGAGTATCCGAGATAAAAATCTGCCCAAAATGATGTTGATTTACCAAACGCACTATCTGCCCTACTCTATTCTCGTCTAACTTATCAAAAATATCATCTAGCAATAAAATAGGAGTTACTTTTTTCAACCTTTTCAAATACTCAAATTGAGCTAGTTTTAATGCAATCAAGAAAGTTTTTTGCTGACCTTGAGATCCGAATTTCTTAATAGGAAAATCACCTAAATTAAAACTCAAATCATCTTTGTGAATTCCTACAGATGTGTAGTGTAAAATTCTATCTTTATCTCTGTTCTCCTTTAGTTGCTGTAGTAGAGTCTCATCTTCTATGCTAGATTTATACTCTATAATTACATCTTCTTTATTGTCTGAAATAGAATTATATCTCTCTAAAAAAGTTGGTAACATATCCTCTATAAACTCTTTCCTTTTCTGATAAATATTATGTGCCAAATTACTCATTATCTCATCGTAAACAAGCAAACTAGGCTCGTCCCAAGCTCTGTTATTTGCAAAATATTTCAAAAGAGCATTTCTTTGAGCCAGCTGCTTGTTATAGCTCAATAAATCGTTTAAATACTCAGAGTTGAACTGAGATATTACACCGTCAATAAATTTACGTCTTACCTCACTACCTTCCGAAATTAAATCTCTATCCGAAGGCGATATTATTACCAATGGAAATTCGCCAATGTGATCTTGTAATTTTGGATATAGTTTTGAATTTCGTTTTACTGCCTTTTTCTTTCCTTTCTGTACTCCACAAAAAACATACTCTTCTCTCTCGTTCTTATCAAAAACACCTTCAACTACAAAAAAAGATTCCCCATGCCTTATGTTCTGACTATCTACCGAATTGAAATAGCTCTTTGTAAAAGACATGTAATATATAGCATCTAGCACATTAGTTTTACCAATGCCATTATTTCCAACAAAACAATTTATTTGAGGAGACAATTCGAACTGTGCAGACTCGAAATTCTTATAATTAACCAGGTTTAATTTTTTGAGATACATTATTAAGTTTCAATTTTTATGATTTTGCAAAGTTAAAAGGATATAGCAAACTACTGTTATATAATTTATAAATAACCTTCAAAAAGACGCTGACTTTTCAACAATAATTCTTTCAATATTTTACAACCCTACACCAAACCTACAACACTAATAAAATATATAACTGCAACGATAAATAGCTTCTCAAATAAAAATGAAAAATTTATAAATAAAAAAGCTATTAAAAGTTTCACTTCTGTTATAAAATATTATTTTTGCTCAGTAAAATTAAAAAGAACTGATGTCAAAGAAAGTAAAACACCAAGAAAGTACTACTGAGGAAGTATTTAAAAATTTAGAAGTTACTGCAAGTAAATCTGAAAAATTTGTTGAAGAAAATAAAAATATTATAATTGGAGCTATTCTTGCTATTGTTTTAGTGATAGGTGGCTACATGGCATACAACGACTACTATTTAGCTCCTTTGCAAAAGGAAGCTACTAACGAATTGTTTAATGCAAAACAATATTTCGAGAAAGGATCTTACGATACAGCCCTTAAGGGAGATGGACAATATTTAGGTCTTTTAGATATTGCTGATGATTACAGCATGACTAAGTCTGGTAATGTTGCAAACTATTACGCAGGTCTATCTTACCTTAAATTAGGTAAGTTTGATGATGCAATCAATTACCTTGAGAAGTTTTCTTCTGATGATAAAATGGTTGGATCTGTAGCAAATGGAGCTATTGGTGATGCTTTTGTTGGACTAAACCAACTTGACGATGCATTAGATTACTACGTGAAAGCTTCAAATGCAAACGAAAACGAATTCACCACTCCTTTATATTTATTAAAAGCTGGTAACACAGCAATGGAATTAAAGGATTATAGTAAAGCACAAGATTTATTCGAAAGAATTAAGAACGATTTTTCTAAATCAGCTGAAGCAGAATCTATAGATAAATTTATCGAAAGAGCTATTGCTTCACAAAAATAATCAGATATAATGGCAACGGTAAATAAAAATTTATCACATTACGATCAGTCAACAATCCCAAACGCTGCAAACATGCGCTTTGGGATTGTTGTTTCTGAATGGAATTCAGAAATTACTGATAACCTTTACAAAGGGGTCGAAAAAGCTCTTTTAGACAATGGCGCAAATGCTGACAATATTGTTAGATGGGATGTACCTGGTAGCTTCGAGCTTATCTATGGTGCTACACTTATGGGCGAAAGACTAGATGTTGATGCAATTGTAGTGTTAGGAAGTATTATTCAAGGAGAAACTCGTCATTTCGAATTTATTAGTCAAGCAGTAGCACAAGGTATTAAAGACCTAAATATGCAGATTGATATTCCAATTATCTTAGGAGTTCTAACCGACGATACTTTACAGCAATCAATTGATAGATCTGGTGGAAAGCATGGGAACAAAGGTATTGAGTGCGGTATTGCAGCAATAAAAATGGCTCATTTAAGAAATCAGTTTTCTGATGAAGAATAGTTCTTCTTAAAGAAAATAATAATTACTTTTAAAACCGCTTATTCAATATTTGATTAAGTGGTTTTTTATTAACCATTTATCTATATGAACGAATTATATACATTTGCTTTAATAGTTTTTACTTCATTCTTTACACTGATAAATCCACTTGGAGTGATGCCTGTATTTATGACTATGACAAGTACTCTATCAGTAAAAGATAGAAACAGAACAGCACTTAAAGCTTCTATAGTTTCGTTTTTCACATTAGCAGTATTTGCATTTACAGGTCAACTTCTTTTTAAGTTTTTTGGCATTTCGGTTAATGCACTTCGTATAGTTGGTGGAATAATTTTCTTCATGATGGGACAAGATATGCTTCAAGCACGATTGACAAGCATAAAACTAGACACGCAAAAGCAAGCAGATGAGTACGTGGGAGATATTTCTATTACTCCACTTGCCATTCCTATGATTACCGGCCCAGGAGCAATAACTAACGCAATTGTTATGATGGAAGATGCTAATTCTATTAGTTTAAAGATTGTTCTTATTGTCGGTTTATTTATAGTTATGCTACTCACCTATTTAATTCTATTGAGTTCTGGCAAAATAATGAAAATACTAGGAGATACAGGTAATAAGATTATGATGAGAATTATGGGATTAATTGTGATGATAATCGCTGTAGAGTTTTTCTTATCTGGTTTCAAACCAATTTTTATTGATTTAATGAAAGAAGTTTTAAATTAACTTGATATTTTATATCTTGTATTTTACATTATCCCCATATTGTATAACCAAAATTAAAATAAATTAATTTTTACTTTGAAGAATAAAATTATAAGTCTGCTTAAGCTTTTAAGGGAATTCATCAATATAAAACTATATGACTCTCAAAAAAAGAGTCAAGTATTTTTAGACCGATGGAGTTTGTTTATGGTTATTGCCGGACTCTTCACATACCTACAATATCACGGATTTCCAGAGAACGAATTTCTAAATACTTTTTTAGTTTATTCTTTCGATTCTCTTATAGCCTTGCAAGTAATAAAATACATTGTAGGCTATGTGTATACCTATAGACCAAAGGAATATTTCTCAAATTCTCCTATTGAGCTTATAGTAGTGTTAGTAGTACTTACACATGGTTTAATTACTCTACTTGGGTTTAATATTGTAGAGTGGATTGGAATGGAATTTAATTTCCAAGGAGATAAAATCCACTTAAAACAATATTTCGAGCAAATATATTTTTTATTATTTTTCTTTATAGAGATAGGTAGAGTAAGCTCTAGGATACCTACCATAAAATTATCCCCTCCAAAATTGTTGTTGTTATCATTCTTGGGATTAATAACTATGGGAGCATTTCTTTTAATGCTACCTAAAATGACCACAATAGATGGTAGTATGCCTTTTTTTGATGCCTTTTTCACGTCAATTAGTGCATCTTGTGTTACAGGGTTAGTTGTTGTTGACACTTCTACTTATTTTACCATTAGAGGACAATTTATAATTATGCTACTCATTCAATTAGGAGGGCTTAACATAATTTCGTTTGCAACACTTTTTGCTTTAATGGCACGTAGAAGTGTTGGAATAAAACATCAATCAATAATACAAGACAATTTTAATATTGGTAGTATACACGAAAGCAAAACCCTAATAAAGAAAGTTTTCCAATTTTCGTTTTTAATAGAAATTATTGGAGCAGTTATCATATTCTTTTCGTGGGGAGATAATATTGAATTTGTTAATTTAAGAAACAAAGTATTCAACTCTGTATTTCATTCTGTTTCAGCCTTTAATAATGGAGGATTTTCTACTTTTAGCAATGGCCTTTTTGAAAATTCTATTAAACATCAAAATATTCTACAAATTACAATAGCCTTTCTAATAATCTTAGGAGGTACTGGTTTTACTGTATTACACGAAGTGTTTAACTTAAGAGAGTTAAAAGAAAAATGGAATAAGCCATGGAAAAAGTTATCTGTTAATTCAAAAATATCATTAAATACTTCTGTGGTTTTAATAATTGTAGGAACTGTAGCATATTTATTACTAGAACAAAACCATACCTTGGATGGATTAAATTTTGCAGACCAAATAACTTCTGCATTTTTTCAATCGGTAACAACTCGTACAGCTGGGTTTAATACTGTTGATATTGGAGCTATCAGCGTACCTATGGTAATTTTTATGCTGATGCTAATGTATATCGGGGCATCGCCTGCATCTACAGGTGGTGGTATTAAAACAAATACATTTACCGTTTTATTTATGTCGGCATATTCTACAATTAGAGGAAAAAAAACTATTGATATCGACAAGAAAACTATTAGCTTTGACTCTGTGAATAAAGCATTGCTTATTTTCTTATTTTCAATTTTTGTTATTTTCATAAGTGTTTTTATTTTAACAATTACCGATGGAGATAAGGCAATTCTAGATCTTGCTTTCGAAGAAGTTTCTGCTTTTGCAACTGTAGGTCTTACAAGAGGAATTACCTCAGACTTATCGACAGGTGGAAGAATAGTAATTATGATATCTATGTTTGTAGGTAGAGTTGGATTACTGACTTTAGGTTATGCGTTGAGTAAAAGATTAATTTCATCAGATTATAAATATCCAAAAGCTAAAATAATTATAGGCTAATGAGTTTACATTATATAAAAAGTAAAGCTACACTAGGCTCTGGCCCAGTGTTTACTACAGCAATATCAACAATTTTAGGAGCAATATTATTCCTTAGATTTGGATACTCTGTGGCTCACACCGGTTTTTTGGGGACTGTAGCAATAATTCTACTGGGACACTTAGTTACCATTCCTACCGCCATGGCTGTTGCCGAAATTGCAACAAACCAAAAAGTTGAAGGAGGCGGTGCATACTACATAATCTCTCGTTCGTTTGGACTTAACATTGGTGCTGCTATTGGTATTGCATTATTCCTATCGCAAGCTATTAGTATTGCTTTTTACATAATTGCATTTGCCGAAGCTTTTCATCCATTTGCAGAATATTTGAGTAGAAACTACGCTGACACTTTGGGACCTATTTTACCTTATTTGCTTAGTAAAAGAATAATTGGATTAATATCTATGGGATTGATGAGTGCCCTAATGCTTACCAAAGGCGCAAATATTGGCGTTAAAGCCCTTTACGGTATTGTTGCTCTTTTATTTTTATCATTATTAATGTTCTTTTTTGGAGAATCTCAAATACCATTCAACGAAGTAGATTTTGTTGCAACTATAGATAATCCAGATTCTTTCTTCTTAGTATTTACAATCATATTCCCTGCTTTTACTGGTATAGCTGCTGGATTAGGTCTTTCTGGAGATCTTAAAGAACCAAAGAAGTCTATTCCTAGAGGAACACTTTGGGCTACCGCAGTTGGTATAATTGTTTACATGTTGGTAGCTTATAAATTAGTTACTTCAGCATCTTTAGAAGATATGGCTAACAACCAATTAATTATGGAAAATATTGCTGTATGGGGACCAATAATACCAATAGGACTTGGAGCTGCTGCAATATCTTCTGCTTTGGGGTCTGTTATGGTTGCCCCTCGTACCCTACAAGCTCTAGGCATTGATAATATTTTTCCATCTAACAAACTTAATGGTTGGATTTCTAAAGAAAAAGAGAGCAATAACGAACCTTTGAATGCTACTGTAATAAGTATTGCCATAGGGTTCTTTTTTATAGCCATTGGCGATATTAACTTTGTAGCACAAGTAATTGCAATGTTTTTTATGGTAACCTATGGAGCTCTTAACAGTATTTCTTTTCTAGAACACTTTTCAGCCGATCCATCATTTCGCCCTACTTTCAGGTCGCATTGGTATATTTCTCTTACAGGAGCGGTATTCTCTTTCTGGTTGATGTTTAAGATGAATTCAGGCTTTGCATTTTTATCTCTTGTTTTCATGGGATTAACCTATATATACATATCTAGGCACAACAAGGATAAGGCCGGTTTTGTAAAATTATTTAGGGGTGTTATTTATCAAGTTAGTAGACAACTTCAAGTAATGACTCAGAAGAAGGATTATAATAGCACAGAGAATTACTGGAGACCATTTGCAGTTACAGTTACCGAAAGTAGCTACAAGCGTAAAGATGGTTACGACCTTATGCGTTGGATTTCTCAACGATATGGTTTCGGCACTTACATACATTACATAAAAGGATTTCTAACAAAAGATACACATAAATCAGCTCAGGACTCTATAAATAAATTAATAACTATGAATAGAGGTTCACACTCTAATGTAGTTGTAGATACTATTGTTAGTCCATCATACACATCGGCAATGGCACAGGTAGTACAGCTTTCTAGTATTTCAGGTAAGAGTCATAATATGATGGTTTTTGAATATTTTAGAGAAAACACAAACGAATTAGATAGATTTAAAGAAGTATCGCCCTTAATGCAAGCAACTGATTTTGATGTTTGCATACTTTCTAGTTCATACCGTAGATTTGGTTTTATGAAGAATATTCATATTTGGATGACCAGCGACAGCTACGAAACTTCTAGTTTAATGATTTTACTCTCTTATATCTTACTAGGACACAAAGAATGGAAAAAAGGAGAAATTAAAATTTCATCTATCTACCAAGGTTCAAGAGAAGAAGAAGCTAATAGATTGAATAAATTGATACTAGGTAGAAGATTACCTATTTCGTCTTCTAATATAGAACTACACGAATGTAAAACTAAGAATGGATACAAAGATATTATCAACAAAAAATCTATAGATGCCGATTTAGTAATGATGGAATTTTCTTATGATGAAATTGACGATGATTACAATGTGTTTAAAGGCTATGATTCTCTAGCTAATATTCTTTTTGTAAATAGTAGAAATGAGAAAGGATTAGATTAGGCAGTGTGCTGCTAAACCTATCAATCATAGAAACACCCAAACCTTTGATTATTTAAGGGTTTGGGTGTTTTATTTTGAGTTTAGTTTTCTCTTAAAACAAATTCATCGTATTCCAACTCAAATTTTAGTTTATGATTTGCTTCTTCTTCGGCCAATCTAGAAAAAAGTTTTCTTAAATCTTTATTATTTGTAGAGTTAGCCAACTTTGTATAAAGCTTAAATGCTCCTTTTTCTCTATGCATTGCTAATCTAAGTGCATCGGCATAATCATCAATTTTACTTGGGGGCTTAGGAACAGTGTAATCAGAAATCTTTAAATCTATTACTTCTCCTGCTAACTCATCAGAAAATACTCTTTCTTTCTTTACCTTTTCTAGTTTCAACTTATGCACTTTTTCTTCGTTGGCATTCTGAATAAAAATCTTTCTAACTGCAATGTTGTTTGTCTTCTCTGCAAGATTGTTATAAAAATCAACTGCATCTTGCTCAGATTGAATTGCATAATCTAAAATTTCATCAATATTATTAAATTTTTCCATGCTTAGTTTGTATATCTATTTATTTTAATATGATTCATCTGATTCAAAATTAAATAAAATAAATTCCTTAAAACATGATATTTAATATCTAATAAAACTTCAATTAACAAAAAAGGTCACCCAAAAATGGATGACCTAGTAAAATACTAAAGATATCTATCTAATTCCTTTCAAGTTTAATGCCTTCTTTTACGTCAATACGTTTTCCTTTATACTCAGCAACAAGAAATGCCTGTCTGAAACCTAGGCGTTTTACTTCTATTTTAAACTTTAAAGCATCGTTATATTTTGTAAAACTACCTAAAGAATATTTCTTGTATCCTGATTCATTCTCTTCTTTTATAGCTTCTTTATCTTGGTTGTAACTCTTTAGAGCAAATGATTTGAAAGCACCAATCTGAACTTTGTAAAGTAAATCTGGCTTATCTCCTACTACACCTCCACCATTGGCCAACTGTAATTTAAGTTTATCTATATCGCTTTTGTATTTTAGATTTTGTTTCTCTATACTTTTAACATACAAGTCGTACGAAGCTTTTTCTTTTCTCTTAGTTTCTACAACAGGACCATACATATAAACAAAAACAACAGCTATAACTAGCAATGAAATTACAGCAATAAGAGCGTATTTTACAGTACTTGCTTTGTCTAAATTAGCAATATTCCTCTTTCTACTGTTATCAAATTCTTTTAGAATATCTGTTTTTTGAGATTCTAGCCTATCTATATCTGCCATTAATTTGGCTATTTGTTCTTTTGCCTCTTGGGGAATATATGTCATTATGTTTAGATTTACGGGGTTAGCCAGTTATTGTTTCAAAAACATCCAAAAATATACTTTTATTCTAATTCACGAGGAAAAATAAGAAAATATTTTTTCATAGATTCAGAAATAGCAGTAATACTTTGCTGATCGGGTGAAAAAGCAATGTCCTGAACCTCTCCATTTTTCTTTAGAAGATATATACTATCACTTCCTTTTTTGTAAGCGTTGTTTTCTACTTTTCCAGTTATAACATAGTTTTTGGTCTCTTCAAAACTAATATTAAACAATTCTGAAACCTTATTTCTAAGACTAATAACGTGATCTTTATCTATTTTTCTTTCTCCTAATTCAATTTTTGGGAGCCTTCTATCTATTAACCTCCTCGATAAATCAGAAAGGATTTTATCGCTACTATTAGTCCATTCTTTTATTGCCCCAAATACATCATAATCATCTAATTTAGAAAACAAATCTAAATCTTGATCTACAAATTGTTTGTCTTCACTACGTTTAAGAAAATAATTTAAAGCTGAGCTTGAAAATAATTCTTCGCCAGATAAACTTAATTTTCTAGCCCTTTGTAAAACTTTAGTAAGTAGGTTTTCAGAAACAATGACTGTTTTATGCAAGTATACTTGCCAATACATCAGCCTACGAGCAACTAAAAACTTTTCTACAGAATAAATACCTTTATCGTCTATTGCTAAATTATCCCCAGCGATATTTAACATTGCAATAAGTCTTTTTGAATTCACAGACCCTTCAACTACTCCCGAATAAAATGAATCTCTATTTAAATAATCCAACCTATCCATATCTAATTGAGATGAAATTAACTGATGAAGAAATTTCTTTTTATAATTATTCCTGAAAATTTCAATTGCTAATTCTAGTTTACCATTAAATTCTTGGTTTAATTTATCCATAAACTTCACCGTAATTTCTTCGTGACTAATTACTGGTACAATACTGTATTCCAAAGCATGAGAATAAGGACCGTGACCAATATCATGAAGTAAAATAGCAATTAAAGTAGATAATTCTTCTTCATCGGTAATTTCTTGTCCTTTGAAACGCAATACTTCTATTGCTTCTTTCGTTAGATGCATAGCTCCAATGGCATGATGAAAACGAGTGTGATGAGCTCCAGGGTATACGTTTGAAGTTAGTGCCGTTTGGCTAATACGTCTCAAACGTTGAAAATACCTATGTTCTATTAAATCGAAGATAAGTTCGTCTGTTATGGCGATAAACCCGTAAACAGGGTCGTTTATAATTTTTAACTTATTTCTATCAGTGTTATTAGCTATCAAAGCAAAAGAGTTTTAAATTCGTGACACAAAATTAATCTTTATACGATAAGAAAATGGCTGAAATCAAAATATTATGGGTCGATGATGAAATTGATCTATTAAGACCACATATAATTTTCCTAGAAAAGAAAGGATATACTGTAGACACTTGTACTAATGGTACCGATGCTATTGACAAAATTGATCAAGAAAATTTTGATATTGTTTTCTTAGACGAAAATATGCCTGGTATTTCAGGACTAGAAACTTTGATGGTAATTAAAGAGAAACGTCCTACTTTACCTATAGTTATGATAACTAAAAGTGAGGAAGAATTAATTATGGAAGATGCTATTGGCTCGCAGATTTCAGATTATTTAATAAAGCCCGTAAACCCAAATCAGATTCTTTTAAGTTTGAAAAAGAACTTGGATAATTCTCGTTTAGTTTCAGAAAAAACAACTTCTAATTACCAGCAAGAATTCCGTAAAATATCTATGGATTTGATGGATGTTAGAACATACGAAGATTGGGCATCTATTTATCGTAAACTTCTTTACTGGGAATTAGAATTAGAAAAAATCCAAGATGAAGGAATGATACAAATTCTTGAAACTCAGAAAAAGGAAGCCAATTCTCTTTTCTTCAAATTTGTAAAAAATAATTACGAAGATTGGTTCTACGAAGATGAGAAACCAATAATGTCACACACTGCTTTCAAAAAATATATTTATCCTAAAATGAAAGAAGGCGAGCGTTCTGTTTTGTTAATGATAGACAACCTGCGTTTCGACCAATGGAAAATACTTGAACCATTAATTCACGAACATTACAAAACTGTTAAAGAAGATACCTATTACGCTATTTTACCTACTGCCACACAGTATGCACGAAATGCTTTCTTTGCAGGTTTAATGCCTTTAGAAATAGAAAAACGTTTCCCCGACAAATGGCTTAATGATACAGATGAAGGGGGAAAAAACATGTTTGAGAAAGATTTCCTTTTAGATCAAATTAAACGATTAGGATTGCAGGTAAATGTTAATTATACTAAAATATCTAGTTTAGCTCAGGGTCGAAAATTTGTAGATAATTTCAAAAACATTACTACTAGCAACCATTTTACAGCTGTTGTATACAACTTTGTTGATATGCTATCTCACTCTCGTACAGAGATGGAAGTAATCAAAGAATTAGCATCTACCGATAAATCTTATAGATCACTTACATTGAGTTGGTTTAAGAATTCTCCTTTATTTGATATTATTAAAATGGCAGCTAAATCAGGGTTAAAGCTTTACGTTACTACCGATCATGGTACTATAAATGTAAACAATCCTACTAAGCTTGTTGGCGATAAGAATACTAGTTTGAATTTGAGGTACAAACAAGGAAAGAGTTTATCTTACCAAAAAAGAGATGTTTATGCTGTACAAGATCCTCACGATGTATTTTTACCAAAAGTAAATGTTAGTAGTTCTTATGTGTTTGCTAAAGAAGATTTATTCTTTGCGTATCCAAATAATTTCAACCATTACGTTAAATACTATAGGAATACTTATCAGCATGGAGGAATATCATTAGAGGAAATGATAATACCTTTTATAGAATTAGAACCTAAATAGATTTTTCTAACAATCTTAAATCACAATAGTTATATCTAATAATTATTGTGGTTTTTTTTGAGAAATATTTTTACACTCACCTGATTATCAGTGTAATATATCACATGTAATAATATATATATGTAGATAATTGACAATCATCATCTAAGTTTATAAAACACATCATTAATTTAGCATTAATGAATAAATTAATAAATACAATTTTATAATCATGAAACACATCTTAAGCGCATTATTAATGCTAATTACATTTTCGGTATCTGCCGAAAAAATACCAGCTTACTTTAAATCAAATACCCAACTAGGAGGTTTAAGTTCGGCAATAAAAGAGGTAAAAGCTAATATAGCTACTGCTGATTTTAAAGTAATAGGAGAATACAGTCCTGCAGGAAACTCTAAACATAAGGTTATTGTTTTTACTAATGATAATTTAAAGAAATTTTCTACAGAATTTAAAGACAGAGGAGCTCTAGGTTCTGTATTAAGAATTGGATTGATAGAAAAAAATGGTAAAACTACTGTTTCTATTGCTAACCCTATTTATATGTTTAATGCATATTGGGGTAAAAGTGCAAGCACAAATCAGAAACTAACAATGAAAACTCTTAGCAATAAAGCATTAACTATTTTAGGAAATGACCTTAAACCGTTTGGAGGTGAGATGAGTGAGAAAGACCTTGCTAAATATCACTATAAAATGATGATGCCTTATTTTGATGATCCAATTGAATTAGCTGACTACTCTTCTTTTGCAGAAGGGTCTAAGAAAATTGAAGCAAACATAAAATCAGGAAAAGGAAATACAAAGTTAGTTTACAAATTAACTTTCCCTGGAAAAGATGTTGTTGTTTACGGTGTTGCTCTTAAAGGTGAAAAAGGAGAGAAAGGTTTCTTATCTAAAATTGGAGAAGACCATATTGCTGCTATGCCTTACGAAATAATCCTTCAAGGAAAGGAAGCAACTATGCTTCACGGTAAATATCGTTTAGCTTTATACTGGCCAGAATTAAGTATGGGACAGTTTATGGATATAATGAGTACTCCCGGAAACATAGAAGAGTCTTTAGAGGCTGTTTGCGAGTAAATATTTAAGCTTATTAAATTGGGTTAAAAGGTTAAAAGATGAAAGGATTATCTCCTATGAACTTCATAACCTTTTAACCCATATTTATATTCTATCCAGTACAGAAAGTACTATTTCCAAATCTGCATCATTAAAATCAAGGTGAGTTGTCATTCTCAACTTCCCTCCTCCCATAGAAACGATGTAAATATTATTTTCATTAAGTTTTTTCATAAAATAATCCTGAGAAATAGTTTCATTTAATTCAAAAATTACAATATTAGTTTCTACCGTTAAAACAGATTTAATATAATTCTGTTTTTTTAAGGTCTTCTCTATTTTTTTAGCTCTTACATGGTCATCTGCCAAACGTTCTACATTATTTTCTAGAGCATAAATGCACGCAGCGGCTAAGTATCCTACTTGACGCATTCCACCACCCATTATCTTCCTTACTCGCAAAGCTTTTTTTATGTGATCTTTTGTTCCCATTAACACAGATCCAACAGGAGCTCCAAGTCCTTTAGAAATACAAATAGAGAGAGTATCGAACAATTCGCCATACTGTTTAGGAGTTTCGTTATTGGCAACTAGTGCATTAAATAATCTAGCACCATCCATATGAAAAGGGATATTGTTTTCTTTACAAACTTCAGAAATTTTCTTTACATCTTCTAAATTCCATGTTGCTCCACCACCTAAATTTGTAGTATTCTCAATACTTACCAATCCAGTTTCTTGCATGTAGTAAGTGCTGTGTACTTGAATTGCATTCTTCAAATCATCGGCTGAATATCGTCCTCTATCTCCATCTATCAATTTTACAGAACATCCAGAATTAACTGCTATTCCTCCATTTTCGAAATTATAAATATGAGCGGTTTTATCGCAAACAACTTGTTTACCCGGTTGTGTGTGAATATTTATTGCTATTTGATTGGCCATAGTACCAGATGGAGTAAACAGTGCTGCTTCTTTTCCAAACATTGTAGCAACTTTGCTTTCTAATTCTAGTACAGTAGGATCTTCTCTAAATACATCATCTCCAACTTCTGCTTTCATCATACAACTAAGCATCTCGGGTGTTGGTTTTGTAACAGTATCGCTAACTAGATTAATTTTTATTGACATAATATGTGGGTTTAAAAAGTTGAAAAATAGATTATAAAAATAGGAATTAGATTTTATTTGTCCCCTAACATCACACTACCAAACGTATATTTTTTGAAGATTAAATTTAGCTAAAATAGTATACAATCATAATCTCGAATATTAAAAAGGATCTACCCCTTATTTGTGTGTAGCATATTTTAGAATCTTCATTTCGACTGGAGCTTGCGGAATGGATAAATCTATTTTTTTTACTGATGAGAACTATCTACTCCTAACGTCGGTCGAGGATGACGTAGAATACTAAATTATTTATATTTCCAATATATTAGTGGTCGAAGCAATAAAAAAGGCTCAACTATTTTTATGAAAAATAATTGAGCCTTAGATTCTATTTTATAATATTCTACTTCTTATCCCAACCTTCTTTCTTGAAGTCTACCCAATATTTATCTACAGTATCTTTCATGTCTTTACGTAGCATTAGAATACCAAACAAGTTAGGTAATGTCATAAATGCAATGGCAATACCCGAAAATGTCCAAACTATTGTAGTATCGGTAAACGATGCAACAAAGAACATTATCACATAGAAGAGTCTGTAATATTTCACATACTGTAACCCAAACAAATAATTAATAGCTCTACCTCCGTAATAAGACCATGCAATTGCTGTTGAGAATGCAAATAAAAGTAAACCTATAGTAACAATATACTCACCATAATCGCCAAAATAACCACGTTTAAATGCCAATGCTGTAAGAGGAGCACTGTGCAATAATGATTCTCCACGAATAACTAAACCTGACGTTAATACTTCTCCATTTTGGACATTAACATCGCCAGTATAGAGTTTACCATCTTTTTTTATCTCAATATTTTCTGCCAAAGAACGAGCGTGAACAATACTTAATGCTGATACCAATTTACCATCAACAACTTTCACGTCACCCGTAAACATTGGCCACTCTTTATCCCCTTTTATAAATTCTCCAAGCTCTTGTTTATCTTCTTGTATTGTATCATCATATTTTTCAGATAGAACTTTCATATCAGAAAACTGAAATTTATTCTCATGCTTTTCGTTCCAAACTCCTGACGATAACAACGTAACACCTGTAAGCGAACAGATAAGAATAGTATCGATAAATGGCTCTAGAATTGCAACCATACCTTCCGATACTGGTTCGTGAGCCTTAGCAGCTGCATGAGCAATTGGAGCAGAACCTTGTCCAGCTTCATTTGAAAACAAACCACGGTTAACTCCTCTATTAAATGCAAAGGCAATGGTGGCTCCCAAGAAACCTCCTGATGCAGCACTACCTGTAAATAAATCTCCGAAAATAGCTTCTAAAGAAGGTATAACGTTCTCATAATTATAAAATATTACAGATAAGGATCCTATTAGGTAAATAGTTGCCATTGCAGGAACTAGCTTATCAGTTATTTGCACAATACGACTAATACCTCCAATAATTACTATTCCTAATAAAACTGCAAGAACAGCCCCTGTAATCATATGATCTATTCCAAAAGTTGAAAACATTGAATTGGAAATAGAGTTTATCTGAGGCATATTACCTGTGCCAAACGATGAAAAAACTGTAGCAACAGCAAATAATGCTGCTAGCCATTTCATGTTTAGTTTATTTTTCATGTAGTACATTGGACCTCCTGCAATAGAACCATCACTAGCTTTTTCTCTATACTTGTGAGATAAAGTTACCTCAACAAATTTAGTTGTCATACCGAAAAAAGCAGTAACTATCATCCAAAATAATGCCGCTGGTCCTCCTAAGTGAATTGCCAGTGCTACACCTGCAATATTTCCTGTTCCTACGGTTCCGGACAAAGCAGTTGCCAATGCTTGAAAGTGAGAAGCATCTCCTTCATCAGTGCTTTTATCAAATTTTCCTGCAACAACTTTCAATGCATGCTTGAAATATCTAATCTGTGGAAATTTCAAATATATTGTAAAGAATAACCCTGTACCTAGTAGTACAAATACAAACCATTCTGAACCACCAAGATAGCCATCTAGAATTAGCATTACATCATTTAGCTTTTGCATAAATATTTTTTTATAGTTTATTTGTGTCCAAATATATAAAACCATATATATAATATTGAACATTTACTTATAACTTATAATACTTTTATTAGAAAAAATGGTAATTTGATAATATGGAAGCCTTAAATATGAATAAGATATTAAATCACTATATTTAGGTAACAAATATTTAAACGATTTTTTGTTTATTTGCACATCTTAAAAATCAACCAAATTGAAGGTAAACAGAGTTATTATTACAGGAGGGCCAAGTACAGGTAAAACTTCTTTGATAAAAGAGTTAGAGATTGGTGGGTATAATTGTATTCACGAAACTTCACGAGAAATAATACAAGAATCGTTGGCTAATAATAGTGATGTTTTACCTTGGAAAGATTTAATGAAATTTAGTGAGAAAGTAATCCTACAGCGCAAAGATCACTACCACAGCGCTAAGAGTAAGCATTCAAAGAAATTTACTTTTTTCGATAGAGGTATACCTGATGTATTTGCATACATGGAATACGACAATCTAGAAATACCTAAAGAATATTTAGAATTAGGAGATTCATTGAGATATCATTCTAAAGTATTTCTTACTCCTGCTTGGAAATCAATATTCGAAAATGATGATGAGCGTGTAGAAGATTTCCGTAAGGCCGAACAGTTAGAGCATTTCATACACAACACTTACAAAGATTTGGGGTACGAAGTGGTTTTAGTACCTAAAGGGACTATAGAAAATAGAATCAAATTTATTTTAGAGAATCTTGAGAAGGAGTAATTAAAAGATTTTCGCATCTTTGTACTACATGCCAAATTCCATTCACAACATACTAAAACAATATTGGGGATACGATAGTTTTAGACCAAAACAGGAAGAAATAATAAATTCTGTTTTGCAAAAAAAAGATACTATTGCCTTACTCCCTACAGGTGGCGGAAAATCTATTTGCTACCAAGTACCCGGAATGGCGAGTGATGGAATCACCATTGTTATTTCTCCACTTATTGCATTGATGAAAGATCAAATTGAAGCTCTAAATTCTAAGAATATATCTGCAATTGCTTTAACTAGCGAGTTAAGCAAAAAAGAAACAGATACTGCTTTGGATGATTGTGTTTATGGAGAGATTAAATTCCTTTATATATCGCCAGAAAAACTAAAAAACGAAATTGTACAAATCAGAATTTCGTTGATGAATGTAAATCTTGTTGCTGTAGACGAAGCTCACTGTATCTCGCAATGGGGGCACGATTTCAGACCTTCATACTTAGAGATAGCTGCAATTAGAAATATTATTCCGAATACTCCTATTCTAGCACTTACAGCTACAGCCACTAATCTTGTATTAAAAGATATTCATAAATTTTTAGAACTTAAAAAATACGAAACTTACCAAACTAGTTTCAAAAGAGATAATCTTTCTTTTTGGGTACTTAACGAAGAAGATAAATTTTTTAGATTATTACAAATTTTAAATAAAAACAAAGGTAGCGCAATAGTTTACGTTAGAAACAGACGTATGACTAAAGAGATTAGCGATATCCTAAATAACAACAATATCTCTTCCACTTTTTACCATGCAGGAATAGATAAAGTAGAGAAAACAAAACGTCAGCATCAATGGATGAATAACGATGTTAGAGTTATTGTATCGACCAATGCATTTGGTATGGGGATAGATAAACCAGATGTGAGAACAGTAATTCATTTAGATTTACCAGATAGTCCCGAAGCATATTTTCAGGAAGCTGGTAGAGCTGGACGTGATGGAAATAAGGCCTTTGCCATTATGATTTATAATCAAGGTGATATTGACAACCTCGTATCTTTCCATTTGAACAATTTGGCAGATAAACACATTGTTGCAAACGTTCTAGCACTACTCTACAAAAATTATAGAATTGCAAATAATACTGAAGATCAGAACCTTTATGAGTTCAGATTAGCAGAATTTTCAAACAGAAATAATTTGCATTTGGTACAAACATATAATGCTATAAATATACTTACAAAGGAAGATGTAATAATGGTTTCAAACTCATCTTCAGAATTATCTAAAGTTAAATTTATTATAGATAATAATTATCTTTTTGACTACAAAGAAAAGATAGAATATTTGGGGATTTTTGCTACTTCGCTCCTACGTACTTATGGAGGAATAACAGATGATTACGTTAAAATTAATGAGTATAATTTTGCGAATAGAAATAAGTTATCTCTTCAACAAGTTAGAACTAATCTTTTGGCTCTGCAGAAAGATGGGATAATAAAATATTTTCCTTCAAAAAAAGAACAGCAAATAAAATTTATTGTACCTCGAAGCGAAAAATATACTATTGGAAGGATATCTAAATCAATAAAAAACAGGAATAATGTAATCAGAAATAGAATTGAGGCTATGATTGATTATTCTCAAAACAACAAGGTCTGTAGGAATCAGCAAATGCTTAAGTATTTCGATCAGCATATTGGAGATGAATGTGAAATATGTGATGTTTGTATCTCTAAAAAAGCTATACGAATTAAAGCAAGTTTTATCAAAGATGAAATAATAGATATTCTTAAAAAAGGGAATGCATCATCTAGGGAAATTTCATTTTATATTGATAAATCTGATAAAGATATTTTGAAAGTTATAAAATATTTACTTGAAGAAGGTGAAATCAGAATTACTAAAGACAATAAATACCAATTATTAAATAAATAAAAAACACCAAATTGAAATTTAATAATTTCAATTTGGTGTTTTTTTACAATTTATAACGTCTATTCTACTCTACATTACCAATTCTCTCAGCTGCAGCTTTCTTTTCTAATTCTGCTTGAAGATCTTCTAAAACTGGCTGAACGGTGCTATCTGGTAATTTATCTATTTCAATATACATTAAACCATCTAAAGCATCATTAAACGTAGGATCAACGTTAAATGCAATAATTCTAGCATTTTGCTTTACGTATTTTTTCATCAATACAGGTAACCTTAAACTACCTGGCTCTACATCATCAATAATTTTATCAAACTTATTAAGGTCTGCCTTTGTAGCATCAAAAACAAAGTCTTTATCTTCATCTTTTAGCTTTACTTTGTATTCTTGTTTAGGTCTAATAAACTGAGCAATATATGGATCGTAATAGTGAGATTTCATAAACTCTATCATCAACGACTTAGAAAAGTTTGAAAACTTATCGCTAATTGTCACTCCTCCAATCAAATATTTATACTCAGGGAACTTTACTGTCATTGTTACAATTGCTTTCCATAATAAAAATAAGGGCATTGGTTTTTGCTGATATTCTTTAATAATAAAAGCTCTACCCATTTCAATTGACTTAGACATCATCTCGTATAGTTCGGGTTCGAAACGGAAAAGATCGTGAGTATAGAAACCATCTATCCCATACTTATTATAAATATCTTTACCCATACCCATACGGTATGCACCGGCTAGAACATTATTCTCACTATCCCACAAAAACAGATGGCGATAGTATTCGTCGTATTTATCTAAGTCTAATGCTTCGTTTGTTCCCTCCCCTACTTCCCTGAAAGTGATTTCTCGTAATCTACCTAACTCTGTAAGAATATTAGGGATAGAATCTGACTCTGCTAAGAAGACCTCGTAATTCTTACTTCCAAGAATTAGGTTATCATTTTCTCGTAAAGCGTCTACTTCTTTAATAATATCTACAATAGGTACAGGAAGTATAATATTTTTAGGTGTTGTGGTATGTGAAAACTTTGTAATTTTATTCTTTTTAGTTTTTTTGAATGCCTTAGCAAGTAAGTAAGTTTTTTTTCTGAGGAAATCACTAAACTCTTCTATGGTTTTATGTTCGGTCTGTTCTTTAACAGGTATGGCTTTACCTATTCTTATTTTTATTATCCTTTTCTTTTGAGTTAGTACCTCTGAAGGTAACTTTGCTGTTCTGAAAATTCCATTAATCGTTGATAAAAAATAAAAGAATTTGCTGTTTTTGGCATGAAAATAAATAGGAACAACTGGAACTTTCAACTTTTGAATAAGTTTTACAGCACCATCTTCCCATTCACGATCAACAATAGTATGTTTTTCTTTATTATAAGTAGACACTTCACCAGCAGGAAATACTCCAAGTGGATGACCATCTCTTACATGCATCAACGATTCTTTTACGCCAACCATGCTAGATTTTGCATCTTTATGATTTTCGAAAGGATTTACTGGGATAACCATATCTTTCATAGGCTCAATTTTCTGTAAAAGAAAATTACCCATAACCTTAAAATCTGGTCTTTTTTCTAAAAGAAGTTTTAAAAGAATAATTCCATCAAGAGCTCCAAGAGGATGATTTGATACAGTTATAAAACCTCCATCTTTAGGGATACGTTTTAAATCGGTATCGTCTACTTCAAACTCTATTTCAAAATCGTTAAGTAGCCCGTTTAAAAAATCTACTCCTTCGTATTTTAAGTTCTTATTATAAACATCAACTATTTTATCTAGCTTTATTAGTTTATACAAACTATATGCTATCCCTTTCCCAATAAAACCAATTTTATTTAGTTTTAATGCTTTTGATAATTCATCGACACTTATTAATCCCATCCTTCTTTTTAATGTTTTTCCTAATAATTGACAAATATATAAATTTAGAACCTAATATTTAGTTGCTATTTTATAATATATTGGGCTGTTTCTCTACTAAACTGCTTCAGTAAAATTGTCTTTCCTTTCTCAAATTTATTAATACTCTCATCGTCGTAATGACGTATTGTGTACAAATCAACACCAGTGTTATACTTAAGCCTATATTTACTTTTTAGGCTAGATAAAAAGGAATCAAAACTATTAAATTTGTCATCAATAGATAATGTGAAACTAATTGCTGAATTCTGCATCAAGCTTACTTTTAATTTATGATCAGAAATTAGTGCAAAAATCTCACTTACATTCTCTTCAACAATAAAAGAGAAATCTAAAGCTGAAATAGATAAGAAAATCTGATTTTTCTTAATTATGTAACATGGGATTAATGGCTCCATTATTGCACCTTTTGTAATCACAGTACCTTTTAAAGCAACTTTATTGAAATTACGTACATATAGAGGTATTTCTTTATGCTGAAGTGGCTGAATAGTTTTAGGGTGAATTACAGTTGCACCAAAATACGATAACTCTATTGCTTCTCTGAAAGAGATATGGTTCAACAAAGTAGTATCATCAAAATAACGTGGATCAGCATTAAGAATCCCTTCTACATCTTTCCAAACTGTTACGCTTTGGGCATTAACACAGTAAGCAAATATCGCAGCGCTATAATCAGAACCTTCCAACCCTAGAGATGTAGTAAAATTGTTTTCATCGGAACCTATAAAACCTTGTGTAACACTGATTTCACTATTATCTATAAATTCTTTAGTATTTGCTAACGTTTGAGTCCAATCTACTGCAGCATCTCTGTAATTACTGTTAGTTTTTATTATCGATCTAACATCTACCCAAGTATTACTAATTCCTGAATATTGCATATAACTACTTACAATACTAGAAGACAACATCTCTCCAAAATATATTATCTGATCATAAATAAATGGTCTTTTTGGCGATTTATTTAATCTTAAAAAAGTAATGAGTTCTTCTTTTAGACTATCAAGCTTTTTAAAAATATCATTGTTTTTATTGGTAAATAAATCTACACAAATATCAAAATGATAATCAAATATTAAATTTACTTGATAGTTAATATCTGATGACTCTGACATGTACAAATCAACCAACTTCTCTAGATCTCTAGTGGTTTTATTCATTGCCGACACTACCAAAACTAGTTTCTTAACATTTTCAGTTTTTAGTATCTCAACTAGGTTCTTTACTCCTACTGCATCTTTTACTGATGCTCCTCCAAACTTATATACATTCATTTTTTCCGAAATAATAAATTCAAAAATAATCCATTTTAGTCTAAAAAATCAATAATGAGATAAATCTTTTTTCATGTGTTTGTAAAACACTAATTGCTTAAACACTACACATACATCAATTTAAATTGGAGGTTGGTTTTTTTATATAAACACTCTATTTTTTCGATATTTGTTAGACAACAACAACTAACAAAAATAAGATACAATAGAGTATATATAGTAATTAAATTAAAATACTGTAATTGTATCAAAAACAAAAGCTTATGGGAACAACAATTGGAGAATTCATTATCGAATCTCAAAATCATTTCAAATACACTTCGGGTGAACTTTCTAGATTACTTAGCTCCATTAGGCTAGCAGCAAAAGTTGTAAATAGAGAAGTAAATAAGGCCGGACTTGTAGATATTTTGGGAGACCAAGGAAGTGAGAATATTCAAGGCGAAGCACAACAAAAATTAGATGTATTTGCAAACGAAGCTTTCATAACTGCACTAACAAATCGTGAAGTTGTATGTGGTATTGCTTCAGAGGAAAATGATGAATTTATAACTATAGAAAATGGAGATAATATTGCATCTAAATATGTTGTTTTGATGGATCCTTTAGACGGTTCTTCAAACATAGATGTGAATGTATCCGTAGGTACAATTTTTTCTATTTATCGTAGAATTTCCGAAACAGGATCGCCAGTAACAATAGAAGATTTTTTACAGCCTGGTAGCGAACAAGTTGCTGCGGGGTATGTCTTGTACGGATCTTCTACAATGATGGTTTATACTACAGGACATGGTGTACACGGTTTCACTCTTGATCCTTCAATTGGCTCTTTGTATTTATCTCATCCAGATATGAAAACCCCTAATAATGGAAGTATTTATTCAATTAATGAAGGTAACTATGTTCATTTTCCACAAGGGGTAAAAGATTACTTGAAGTACTGTCAAGAAGAAAAAGGAGATAGACCTTACACATCGAGATATATTGGATCGTTGGTTTCTGATTTTCACAGGAATTTAATTAAAGGAGGTATATATATTTACCCAACTAGTACAAAAGCCCCTAAAGGAAAATTACGATTACTTTACGAGTGCAATCCTATTGCTTTTTTAGCAGAACAAGCTGGAGGAATGGCTACAGATGGTCATAAGAGGATTATGGAAATTAAACCTACAGAGTTGCATCAAAGAGTACCTTTCTTCGTGGGATCAACAAATATGGTAATGAAAGCCATGGAGTTTATGGAAGATTGTAAAGAG
>JADGDT010000011.1 GCA_016744755.1 Ichthyobacteriaceae bacterium
GACTTTCCATGAGTCACCAAAGTTTAGTATTATATCAAAAAATTGCTCTGAAAACATTTTAGCAATTTAATACTTTCCACAACATTCAGGGTAGAACCACATTTTTAAGTAAATTTAGAGCAACTTTTTGCATTATAGATAAATTTTGTACTGCATTCTTAATTCTTTTTCTTTGTTGGTCTTCGTTAAAAGTAACATCTAATACATAGTGTAGTGAATTTTCTACTCCCCAATGCTGTCTTATGTAACTATTAAAATCATATAGTTTTAATAGATCCGCCCTTTGTGTTTTTTTCATAAGCTTCATATAATCACCTTCAAGTCTTAACAACTTAGCTAGGTCTACAAGGCTTTTGAATTTGTAGTATTGAGTGCATTTTTGTAGCATACAAATACCGTGATCTTGCCTGTACTAAGTAACTTTTTACTGTTCCCGTTGCACCTTTGATTATTATATTTTAAGTTCTGCTAATAAAAAATAGGTTTGAAAATCGTTCAAAAATATTTCTATCGAGTGACCTATTTACTGTGTAATCAATACCCTTTACTTTAGACTTACATAATAATGAAATTTAGCAGACTTAATTAAATTGGCTATTTTTTTGCTATATATGCTTTCCCTTTTGGAGTGTCTATCTTTGTTGTGAAAAATTAAAAATGCCTGTAATTAACTATATTTAAATTATAGCAAAACACTATTAGAATAATTTTAAAGTTACAAAAGTAGAAATATTAAAATCAGGAAGTAAATCAAAGGAATTAAGTGAAGATTATAACCTTAACAATAATATGATTAGGTGTTGGAGTATAGAATTTGATTTAAAACCTGGAACTTATCAAAAAAAAGAGAGTTAACCAAAGAAAAGGTTGAACTAAAGATTCTTAAGAAATAATTACGGAAAGTTACTTTAGAACAAGATTTATTAAAAAAGACAATAATCACCCTCTCCTATATCCAAAACTTCGTTACATAACTAATCCCAAAATTCAAAAAAGGATACTTCCATACATATAATAATTATAAAAAAAATATTATGGATAAAAATATTACTTACAACATCTCATTATATGTTAAAGGAGCTAATTTGGATACTAAATCACTTAAACAAAAATTTGAAAATGTTTTAAATACAGTTGGTCTTTGTAATGAAGAAATAAAACAATATCTTCTTAGTAATAAAGGAGGTTCTAACGACTTATTCTATATAACAAAGTATGTAAATATTGAGATCAACCCCTATTACATAGTTAATGATGATACTGATGAAGTTGAATTTAAGCTTAGAGTAAAATTTAAAAATATTGTATGTTACAAAGGCAACTCTCTTGATAATTACTTCATGAAAAATACATTTACAACTATTAATTTCTTAATGAACTTAATGTATAAGGAATTCGAAAATATACCTGTTTATTTTACAGCTGATTATTTAGATGTAAATATTCATGATAATTTTATCCATGATAACTTTGAAGGAATTAATTACTTTGACTACGGCATTTTTCCCAAAGAATATGGTTTGGTTTTTGAAATATATGGATATCATAAAAATGTTTTTGAACAGTATGATTATATAGTTTATCTGAGTGATGATCTAATAAAAAACCAGCATTATCAATATTACCTTAGAGAAAACTAGAAAATGTATATATAGATAGTATCTCCAATTTTATATTCTAAGACATCAACTTTATCTGGGCTTTAGTTTTCCTAGGATATATCCATTATTCAGTTGCCTTTATATGAAAATATAAAGGCATTAACTGTAATCTTTGGTATACTATACTAGATATCAAATTATAGAAATATTTAATTCATGAAGTTTATTTGCTTGACAATGCCCTATATATTATTCATGGCTAAGGTTTATCAATTCAGAGAATACATATTTATATTTAATTTTTACTAGAATCAAAAATATGAAAATGAACTACCTCGAGGCATAACCGTAGAGCTATCTAATTTGAATTCCTTTATAATCATTTTTTTTGGTTCAATCCCCGACGCTCTGCGTCGAAATATAAAAAGAATTCCTATTTAATACTTCGATGACTCTCCCTCGAGCTTATTAATTTAGAATTAAAAAAAAGGACTAATTACATTTTACTGTAACTAATCCTTTATATAATTCATTGATAACTTATGTATTAATCAATCACTTTTTCCATTTCAGCTTCTTTCTGCAATTTGCGAGCATACATACCGTAGGCTGCTATAATTAAGAATGCGATTGCAGGTACCCAGAAAGCAAATTTTATACTTCCCATAGAATCAGATAACATACCTTGAATCTGAGTTAAGAAAGCAGCTCCGGCAATTGCCATTACCATTCCTGCTCCTCCAATTTTTGTATCCTCCCCTAGCCCTGCTATCCCTAATCCGAAGATTGTTGGGAACATCAACGACATTGCTGCTGAAATGCCAACTAATGCATAAACTCCTGTAAATCCATCAGCATAAATTACAACAACGGTTAATAAAGATGCAATTAGTGAATACACAACTAACAATATTCTAGGTTTAATAAACTTCATTAAGAATGTACTGAGGAATCGTGCTAGCACAAATGCTATCAACGATAAAATGTAATATGTTGCACCAGCTTGTTCGGCAGTACGAGGTAACATCCCATCTAAGCCTACACTTTCTATTAAGTTATAAAACGATGCTGCTATTGGCTCTACATTACGTAATGCTTCAATAATCTGATCGGAAGTAGGATTGTTTCCTAATTTTGAAATTACTCCATCAAAATTAAGTTCTGACATTACGTAACGAATAGTAAAGGACCAAACTGCTATCTGTGCCCCAACATAGAAAAACTGTGCCCCTACAGCCGAAATATAATTTTTGTTTTTACCCAAACGTTTAAATGTACCTATAAGATCCAAATCTTTATCGTCTTCTTGCACTGTTGGCATTTTTGTAAAGAATATCAATGCTAACATAACTACCATAACTGCACCCATAACTAAGTAAGCCATAGTTACTGCGTTTAGTTCTACTCCTTGAATTTGCGCCAACTCCGCTGCTGGTAAAGCAGCCCTTTCGGCCTCGTTGAGCGGACTTAACTGAGATAAAACAAATACCTGAGAAATTACAACTCCCGAAATTGCTCCGAATGGATTGAATGATTGTGATAAATTTAAACGCTGTGTAGCAGTTTTTTCATCGCCAAAAACTAAAATATAAGAGTTTGTAGAAGTTTCTAAAACTGATAATCCTGCAAAAAGAATAATGATGGCTGCTAGGAATACGAAGAAACTAATTTCTATATTAATTTGAGAAATCAACATTGCTGGGTAAAATAAAAATGCACCTGAAGCGTAAAGCGCTAAACCCAACATTACCCCTGCTTTGTAAGTATATTTTTTTATGAATAATGCTCCCGGAATGGCAAAGAAACCATAACCTAGCAAGTAACATGCAATCTGTATCCATGCAGTTTTTGAGTCGGTTAAACTCATAATTCTTTTAAAAGCTGCAAGCATAGTATCCGTTAGGTTATTTGGTACCGCCCATGCAAAAAACAAGGTGGTAAGCAAAATAAACGGGAAGATTACATTCTTAGGTACTAAACGTGTGTTTTCCATATATCTAGATTCTCGTTACTAGTTCCTAGGTGCTGGTTGTCAAGTAACCTGCAACTATAGACCAGTAACTAGATTAAAACTGTTTTTTAATTTCTTCAATTGAAACTCCTAGAAGTTTCTTAGCTAACACATCCAACTCTTTTTCACTTCCTTCGAAATGGTAGGTACGCTGAATATGTGCATAACTCTCACCAGGTTTTAAAGCTAACGCAGGTGATGATGATTCTATTTCGTAGAATGGCCCCATTTGAGTACCATCTTCCAAAGGTCCATCGTTATAAGAATTTATTGCATCGCCAGAAAAAGGATCGTCTTGCAACTCCCAAGCAGAGTTAACATATTTGCTTTCTTCTTTTGGAAGTACAACTTGTACAATAGTTAATATTTTGTTTTCAGCATCGTAACTTCCTAAAATAGATTTAGCTCGTTTTGGAGAGATTCCAATTTTACCACGACTTTTTCCATCAGCCTTAAAGAATACCGTAGAGTTTTCAGTTTTTAGTCTATCTGCAGAAATCTTACCGAAATAGTTATCGTTTACTTCAATTCCAAGTTCTTCTTCACTCCCTTGTTTTACAGGTATTACAACTGTAACTTCAGGTGAAGGATTTAACATTCCTAGTAACCAAATGGATAACTCTCCTGAATTTTTGTTCCAAGCATTGTCTCCTGTATTGGTAAGTTTGTTAACTGTTTCGTAAGCAACTTCATCAACTTTAGATACATCAACTCCTAACTTATTTGAAATTTCTTCAGTTCCTAGAATATTAACATCTCTGTTTACTTTAAGACTGAATTTGGTCCCAGACATATTTTCGAGATTCATGTATTTTTCTAACGATGCCGATTTCTCAGTTTTTGAAATTAATTTAAATGCTTCGGTATCTATTTCTTTTGGAGTGAACCAATTTTCGAAATCGAAAGTAGTTCCTTTCTTGAAAAACACTGAAAATTGCCCTCCTTCAGGACCTATCCAAAATCTTTCTTCGCCTCCATAACCATTCATGTGCTCAAGTACCTCTCCCGATTTAATTAAATCGTAGTTTATCCACCCGTAGCTCATTCCTTCATCACCTTTACACGACGAAGTC
The DNA here is from genome assembly GCA_016744755.1 of Ichthyobacteriaceae bacterium. Taxonomy (GTDB): domain Bacteria; phylum Bacteroidota; class Bacteroidia; order Flavobacteriales; family JADGDT01; genus JADGDT01. The sequence goes on from JADGDT010000011.1 coordinate 4,686, forward strand.
ATTACTCTACCTTGATACTGTGGAATAACAGCTACTTTAGCTTTACCATTGCTCAGCTCTACAACATCCAATTTTGAATCCAAAAATTGTTTGTCGTAGCCATAACTCCCTTGTTTATACTCTTTTTTCATTACAGCTTCTTTTGAATCTTCCTTTTTAGTCTGATTTTGATTACCCGAATCACAACTGTACAGCCCTATAAGAAGAATTGCTAAATATTTTATTTTTGACATAATTTTATTTTATGTAATTGAGTGACGCTGTGATTGAGTAACATAAATTATAAGGTGAAACTAGTTTTCACAATTTTACTATATCACTCTATCACCCGTTCACTCTTTACTTTATTAAATTATTTTATTCCATATAAAGAGCCATAAGCTTGGCAGGCTCTATAATCAGACCCTTCTTTTTCTGTACCGAATGCCGACCATAGTGCAGGACGGAAAATTTCCTCATCACTTACGTTGTGCATATTCACTGGAATACGGAGCATTGATGCTAAAGATATTAAATCAGACCCAATATGCCCGTAACTAATTGCACCGTGGTTTGCGCTCCAATTAGACATTACAGAATAAACATCTTTAAAAGACCCTTCTCCTGTTAAACGTGGGGCAAACCAAGTAGTTGGCCAAGTTGGGTTTGTACGTTTATCTAAAATATCATGTACTTCAGTATCAATCTCAACTGTCCATCCTTCGGCAATCTGTAATACCGGACCTACACCTTTTACTATGTTCACTCTACACATAGTTACTGGCATTTCGCCTGCTGTTTTAAACTGAGAAGAATATCCTCCACCTCTCATATATTCTCTAACAGCTTGAGGCCATTTTGTATTATCTAAACATTCTTGTGCTTCATTTTCACTAATATCCCAGAAAGGTTTCATTGCAGGTTCTCCAGCTTCGTTACGCTGTTGTGCTGTTGCATCAAGAGTTGTTGATCCTGAATTTATTAAGTGAATAATTCCATTTGCAGCTTTACCAGTAAGCTCTTTTCCGGTAACACGTTTTACAGAATCTGGACTCCAATAAGTTCTTACATCAGAAAAAATCTGAGCAGTATTTGTAAGTAGATGTCCGAACAACATTGATACAGCATTTAAACTATCATTTTCTGTTGCAAAAACAAAAGCTTGACGTATTCCATTCCAATCGAAAGAAGAATTTAGCATTGCTTCAGTGAAATCGGCATTTGGCATATGGTCTGTCCATTGACGTTGTCCTTGGAAACCACCTGCAATTGCATTTCTACCGAATGATTCTTCGCCATGCCCCATCTCTTTAAGTTTAGGATTTCCTATCATCAAATCACGAACAATCAACGTCATTTTCACAACAGTTTCCCACTCCCAATCTTTACGTTCTTGGTTTGCTTTAAGTTTTTCGCTATTGTAATCATCTCCTTCAATACAATTCATTTTAGTCCATTTCAAAGCTTTTTCAAACTCATCTTTGTCATAAATTTCTTCTTCAATTCTTCTAAGCACTTCTATCTGATCTACAAATTCAGTTCTAATTCCCAAATAGTCCTGAAAAAAGTTGGTATCGACCATAGATCCTGCAATTCCCATTGACGAGTACCCAAGAGATAAATAAGACTTACCCTTCATCTGTGCTACTGCTAGCCCAGATTTTACGAAACGTAATACTTTTTCTTTTACATCTTCGTGAATATCAGTATCACCTGCGTCTTGTACTTCATGACCATAAATACCGAATGTTGGCAATCCTTTTTGAGCATAGCCTGCTAATGCAGCTGCTAAATATACTGCTCCAGGACGTTCAGTTCCGTTGAAACCCCAAACAGCTTTTGGCATTGTTGGGTGAGTATCCATAACCTCGGTTCCGTAGCACCATGCAGGAGTAACTGTTAATGAAACCTCAACACCTTCTCTTTGAAATTTATCGGCACACATTGCTGCCTCAGCAACTCCCCCAATATTTGTATCAGCAATTACACATTCTACTTTCTCTCCACTTGGGAAACGCAAATTTTCTTCAATCAACTTTGCAGCAGCTTTAGCCATTGCCATAACTTGCTCTTCTAGTGACTCACGTACTCCACGTTCTCTTCCATCAATTACTGGACGAATTCCTACTTTTGGTAAACTACCTATTAATCTATTGCTCATGTTTATATTTTTTATTAATTAATATTTTTATTTGAAGATTCATACATCGACTCTACGCGATAATTGATACATTATTTTTAATCTCTATCAAATCTTTCATGACACTATACATTTCTATTTTTGTTCCTTTTACTCCAAACGAATCGTGTAATTTCAAATAGATTTGATATAGATTTTCATAAACCTCAACTGCATTGGTATTTGGATTGTAAACTTTTTCTAATATCTCGCAGCTTTTGTCTTGAAGATCGTTGTACGAAACATCTTTTCCTTCTCCTTTATAGGCAACATGGGCTCCCATTAAAGCTGCACCCAAAGCAACAGTTTCGTCAATTGCTGCAATTTTCATTGGCTTGTTAATTACATCAGCGTAAATCTGCATAAAAAGAGGATTCTTTTGTGAAATCCCTCCACAGTTTACAACTTCGTTAATTACAACACCTTGACTTTCCATGTGTTCAATAATTCTACGAGCTCCAAAAGCAGTAGATTCTATTAATGCACGGTAAATTTCGAAGTCCTTTGTCAACAAACTCTGACCTAAAATTAAACCTGAAAGCAATGGATCTGTTAAAATATTACGGTTTCCATTGTTCCAATCTAAACCTAGAAGTCCACTTTCTCCTGGTTTTAAATATTCAGCTAATTTTGTAAGTTCAGCGTGGGTTTTAGTTTTATTAAGCACATTGTTTATAAACCAATTGAGTATATCGCCAACGGCACTTTGCCCTGCTTCTATTCCAAAATATTCTGGTAATACTGACTCTGTGGCAACTCCAGCAACACCCTCTATACTTGTATCTTTATTCTTTATATCTCCAAGAACCAAATCACATGTTGATGTACCTATAATTTTGACTAAACTACCATCTTTTATACCAGATCCAATTGCTCCTGAATGAGCGTCTAGAATCCCCATTGCAATAGGTATTCCAGCTTTAATTCCAACTTTATCGGCCCACTCTTTAGATAACTCTCCACTAGTATGCTCTATAGAGAATGCTTCTTTGGGTAATGATTTTGCAACTTTGACTAAATCAGGATTAAGAGCATCAATAAATTCTAAATCAGGAAAACCTCCCCACTTAGCGTTGTACAAACCTTTGTGTCCTGCTGCGCAAACATTTCGTTTAAGTTTGGTAATATTTTTTACACCAGCCAAAACTCCAGGAATAAAATCAGATAATTCTACCCATGAGTCTGCTGCATCAAAAGCTTTTTTATCGATATTCCTGCAATGAAGTATTTTTGCCCAAAACCATTCAGAAGAATAAGCTCCTCCAATAGTTGATAAATATTCTGGTCGTAATTCTGTGATTTTATTAGTGATAAATATAGCTTCTTCATGAGAAGTGTGATCTTTCCACATCCAAGAATAAGCATTAAGATTATCCTTAAATTCACTAATTTCAGAAAGGGGAGTTAAATCACTTTTAACAGGCAAAGGAGTAGAACCTGTGGCATCAACACCAATTCCTGTTACTGATGACATATCTATTCCTATTTGCTTATTTTTCTCTTTGGATTTCTGAAGAGCAATTTCCATAGACTTAACATAGTCTGTAGCACTTTGGCGTGCAAGATGTACATTGTCAGAAGTTAAAACTCCGTTATCTCCTTCTGAATATATCTGTTCAACAGAGTTTAAAACTTTTCCACTTTCTTGTTCCATGGTTAGAACACGTACAGCTGAAGACCCAAAATCTATCCCTAAAACTATTTTTTTCATTTGTTTGTATTTTAAATATATAACAACCGCTAAAACGATTTAGCAAGTTTATAAAAAATATATTCCACAGCAAAACTTTAAGATGGTTATTTAATGGATTTACTCGATTCTCTTTCTATAAACTCTCCTTTAATTTTAATACTTCTATTTTCAATAGTTACATTCTTAATCATATCAGTAATAATAGAAACCGATATTGCACATATTTCTGAAATTGATTGTTGGTAACAAGTAATTGAAGGAGTTAACAACTCAAAAATATCGGGGTTATCGTAACTTACAATTGCTACATCCTGTGGTATGCGAATATTATTTTTCTTTAAAATTCTTAAACCAGATGTTCCTAATCTGTTTTGTGTAAAGAAAAAAGCATTCACCCCTTTGCTTATAGCTTTCAGAATTTGTTTTTCGAGATATAATTCGTAATTTTTTATGGGAACTTTTATTATTGATTGAGTATTCGCATTTTTATCAAGTTTACTGTCAGAGAAACCATCAAGTCTATCTTGTAAATTAGATAGGTCTCGTTCAAAAGCAATTGATGAAACTCGATTATATCCATTTTCAACCAAGCAATTTGTGAGCTTCTTACCTCCATAGAAACCGTCATCAACAACATAAGTTATGTTGGAATTTTCGAATTTTCTATCAACTAAAACAATTGGAACACCTTGTTTACTTTTTCCCTCTAAGTATTCTTGCGATCCTTCTACAGGTACAACTATTAATCCATCAACCTGACGACTTAGTAGAGTATCAACTGCTTTTATGAATTTAGAAAGATCTTCGTCACTTGAAGCAAACATTAGCTGTAATCCTAATTTGGATGCTTGGTTTTCTATCTCACGAGCAAATTTTCCATAAAAAGGATTTGATATATCAGCTACAACTAAGCCTATAACTCCAGTTTTACCTGTACGTAAAGCTCTAGCAGTTGTATTGGCTTGATATCCCATACTCTCTGCTTTAGCTTTAACCTTCTTGGCCAACTCCTCGCTTACCCTATTCTCTTTCCATTTGTCCGAAAGTACAAATGAAACAAGAGGAACAGAGACTCCAAGTTCTTTAGCTATATCGCTTAATTTTACTTTTTTGGTCATTGTATTATTTATAACTACTAAGGAAACAAATATATGTTATAATCTATTTATAAAAATCAAATAATCATAAAGTCTAGAATAATTAAACCTTTACACCAATAAATATGAAATTATGAGGCAAGCCTCGAGTAATCAAACCTAAAGATTAAAATCTCATAGTTGTTAGAATATCAATAACAAATCACAATAAATATATTGGTCCTACACTTATTTATGTGTATTTTCTAATTTAGAATATCCGTCATATTGAGCGGAATTCCCAAAGTGAAATGAAGGAAATGTACCTGCCTGTCGGCAGACAGGGTCGAAATATCTAAAGTAACAGTGATAACATAGTATTTAGTTCTCCTAGTAGATATTTCGACCTTGCCTACTGCACAGGTTCGCAAAAGCTCCGCTCAATATGGCGATTTTTCCACAACTTTCGTGGTATAACCTATTTATTTAATATTTTATTATTACACCTGTTTTGCTGTAGCTTCCTTCTGTATTTATTCTATAAAAATATGTACCAGCACCTACACTATGTCCTTGTCCTGAATTTCCATCCCATATAATTCTATTGATTCCTGCTTTTAGCTTCCCTACATGAATGTTTTTAATTTCTTGCCCTAAATTATTTAAAATAGTGATTTCAACATTAGAGTAAGTTTTCAATTCGAATTGAATAGAAGTTTCTTTCACAAATGGATTTGGATAAGCTTTTACATCAAAATTAGATAATTTATTATCAAGTATCCCTAAGCCATTTTCAGTTGTGTAATATCCAAAATTGAAACGTCCTCCTGGAGCAGCATCTCCATTTACATAAAAGTCCATAATATTTCCATCGACAATTGAATTATCACTCCATTTGAATTCTATCTGAATTTCTGATTCTGGTGAAAGACCTAACAAAGAACGCGGAATTGAAATTTCCATCATATTATCGCTAACGGCATAATCTACCTGACCTACCTCTGTCCACGACCAAGAATCTGTGCTTTTTTCTAAAATGGCTTTTGCTCCTGGACTTAATCTGTTAAGTACATAGTCGTAACCTTCCCATCCTGTTGATTTATCTTTATCAATATCTATAAACAAACGCATCCAATTAGTATCGCTAGAAGGTGTTATATTTTCATTAGTTTCAACGTAGAAATAAACATTATCAACATCGCGAGCAACTTTGGCTTTTACAATATCGTTTCTACCACTATTGTTTGTATAATTTAGTGTTCCAGCACCTGCATGATTTCTGTGTGTTGTATTTCCTTTGTAATGATTAAAATCTGGTTTCACATCGCTCCACGAATCAAATGAACCAATTGAAATAGTTTTAGAATCTGATGCCGCTTCAGGCTTACTTATACCTTTATATTTTCTAACATTATTAACTAATTGAACATAATAAGCATCGCCATATTTACCCCACGATTTTACTGGTTCTATATCTCTACTTCGCTTTGCATCAAATGCATCAGGGAAACCAACTTCTACAGGTGCATATCCTGTACAACCACTCCAATCTTTCCAACGACCAACAATCCACTCATTCCAACCCGTAACAAATACAATATCAGGATCAACATCTAATGCTCTATCCCATTGCTCTTGAATATTTGCGCCTTTGTAAACCGCATTTTCGCTATTATCCCATCCATTTTGTTTGGTATAATTTCGTCCATAAGTACCACTAGCATTAAAGCTCACACAACGTCCACCTGTTGTAGAACTAGCATTTTGAGAAATTCCCACTGTCATTTGCTCAAATGTACCATCTCCTTTGTTTACAAACCCGTGTTGAGGATATACTTCTAACCAACCCCACTGATCGTTTCTGCCATAAGTAGGGCCGTTTACATAATCACCTTGACCTGGTCGGAATGTAAAGTAATTACTGATATCATTAATTTGATTAGAATCGTAGCCTGCACCAATTTGGGTAGGAGTATTTGATGTTCCTGAAGTCAACCACGTATGACTAGCTCCTTCATATTTTATCAATGAGTGATATCCTCCTCCAATTGCACTTCCATTAAAATACGAAGTTACATACGTTGTATTTTGATCATATTTCCAAACTCCAACTTCTTGCTTTGCATTGTCTAAAACCCAAAGATAATCTCCTGCTTCTTGTACTCCAAAATTCAAATATAGATGAGCATTATCTGCATAATCAACAAATTCTTGACTTGCAATAGCTTGTTGAGAAATAGTTGTATTGTAATCAGTATTCCATTTGTAAAGAGACAATGTAAGATTACCAACATTATCGGCATAACTTGGGCAACCAGCAGTAACACTCGAAAAACTAGAAGTAGCTTTGAATTTCATACTAGCATTTTCAGCTTCTGGAACGTTATCCAATATTTCGGGATATGCCATAATAAGAGGTTTACCATTCCAATAGAAGATTAAATCATCGTATTCTCCAGGTAAATATAATTCTTCATACAATTCATTTATAGCTGCTAAAGATCCTTCGGTTATATCTGACCAAAGGGTAAGCATAAATGCGATTTTAGGTGTTTTTACTCCATCTAACCTTGCTTGTGTCCAAACTTCTAATAACTTTTGATAGCCTTCTTTCCATGTTACCGCTCCGTTTGAAGCATCAAAAAACACTACATCTACACCCGCATCAGCAAGCATTTCGGCATGCTTACGAAGAACCCATTCATCTGTTGTACGATAATATCCATACAACGATTCTTCCCAATAATAATGTTGTCCTTCGGTTAAGCCTCCCCAAGCAGGATGATTCCAGTCTTGCTCAATTACCGATTCATCATTATTGGCAAGTATATCTTTAAGATTCATCACATCGTGAGTGTACTCTACATGATTGCCAATGTGCCACGAATGATAAAACATGGCAATAAATTTATCAGTTTTTTTATCCTTAGCTCCATCATCATACCAAGGTGTAGCTTTACGTCCCAATGCATCGGTAGATGACCAATAATCAGAATTTACATTCCACTGAGAGTATGACGTAGTAGAATTCATCAAAAATGAAGTGATGAAAAATAGAATTAAATAGTATTTATTATTCATATCCTGTATATTTTTAAGTCTCTTTTATTTATTAAGAGGATAAATTTACTAATATTCTTTTTTAAGATTATCGTATTCTTCTTGAGATATTGTAATCATACATCCATGCCTAAGTGTTTCGGGCATTTTGTATTTATCCCAATCTGCAAAATTAGTGTTTCCTGATACTTGATACCAAGGACCGTTTACGTTTCTTGAAACAGAAAGTCCGTATGATACTCCTGGATATTGCTCGTAGTACATATACCAATAATTATTGTCTGGCGAAGGTATAAGCATAGGAGCTTCACGAAAATTAGGACTTATAGGATCTGATGGGTATGAGTAGGGACCTAATAAAGAATCTGAACTACAAATTCTAATAGTTTTTCCTGTTGTCCACTCTACGGTAGGATATCTTTCGTCTTTCAGTATTGCGTAATATTTACCTTGTATTTTTCTGATGAAAACATCTATTGTTCCCATATCCCACTCGAATAATTTATGAGGTGTTTTAGAAAAAGTTTTAAGATCTTTTGATGTTACATACAATGTACGTTGACTTTGCCAATATCTTTCTGTATCTCCTTTTACTCCATTTTTGTGAGGTGTATGCCAAGTTAGTACATATTGTTTTGAGGCTTCGTCGTAAAAAACTTTTGGAGCACCTAAACGTTGTAATGCATCTTTGTACTCTGGAATATCCTTTAGAATTGGAGTATAGTTAGAGTGTTTTTCCCAAGTAATTAAATCATCAGATACCCAAATATGTATTTCTAAATCATCATCGCTATTGTTTCCAACAATATAATATCTACCATCGTGACCTTTACAAATATCGGGATGACCTTTATAATCGTCGAATACTCTATTCCCTTCATTGAGTTCTTCCCAATGTAAGCCATCATTACTAACAGAATAATACAATCTGCCGTAATCGCTTTGTTTCATATGAGCAAATAGGTAAGCTTGGTTAATTGCTTTACCTGATAATGCACCTCCCGGAGGATTTGGTTGTTGTGCATGTGCTGACGTAAAGAACATCAGCAACATTAATGATTGAGTAATTATCGATTTAAGTGATTTCATCTATTTATTTTGAAACGGTTATTTAATTTTTACTAATTACCTGAACTTTTATAAATTATTTTTTGCGTATTTATAATGAATAAATCCAAAATATATTATTGAAATTAATAGTAAATATGGAATATATGCATCAATATTTCCACCTACAACTACATCTTCACCAAAACCTCCACTTCCACGAGGTGCTGGTGGTTGATTTTCCGCCATCAACACTGAAAACTGAAACAAAGTAACTAAAACAGTTACAAATATTCTTTTAAAATAAAATATTTTCATTCCTTAAGGTAGATTAGTTTAATATTAGTTTTGATGAGTAAACTCCATTATCTGATGTAAGTTTAAGGATGTAAACACCATTTAAACTTGTATTAATTTCTTGTTGTTTCAACGACTCAAAATGTTTTGATAATATTTTTTGTCCAGAGAAATCATACAATTCTATTTCTACATTATTTAACGCCTTTTCGGAATTTAAAGTAATATCAGAAGAATTAGAATATATTTTTATTCCTGTAAGTTCTTCTTCTTCATTTAAAGTTTCTTTATTAAAATGAATTGTGAATCTTCCAGTTTCAGCATCTTCGTCGGAATAATTAAAAGTATAAGTGCTTTTAATTAAATCGGTAAAAACACCTTCTTGTTTATCTTCTAAAACCAATTCTGTAAAATCTGAAACACTAGAAACGGAAAATGTCACTTCGCCAGATGTTGCCATGTTGAAACCTAAATCTACTGATTCGGATTCTGGCTGTTGACAAATTGCTAACTTCTTACCATCGGCACTTATGAAAGATGGTGTTGGCGTATCTCCAAACGAATTTATTTTATAAGCATCGAAATGTCCATCATAATTTGAAGTAGAAATTTCATTAATTCTAAAGCTAACATCATCAGACATACCATTTGAAGTTGCTACTAAATTGAAATTTTGTGGTATAACAGTAGATTTTTTACCAAATCCCAAACCGTTGTTATGTGTTCTTACAGCATCATAAAAAGTTAAAGTGTTTGCTACTGCATTTCCTGTAAGTATTACTCCAAAACCTTGTCCAATATTAATTATCGAATCTTTATCGGCAGTAGTTGCATCATTTGCTAAATAAGCATGCCATACACCATTACCGTTTCCTGCATCTCTATATCTGTAATATGCATTATCTATAGCTCCACTATTTCTATTGTAAAGCATATTCCAATTTATTCGAGATGGGTAAGGGTTTCCTACTAGGTTGAATCCAACTGGCAAATCGAAATAAGTATTGCTATAAGTGGACCCATTAATATCTGGATCTTTAAGTTCTTCTGGAGTAACATTCAAAGCTATTGGTGTTACATTGCCTGTATTGGGTTTATCTGTGGTAAATACAATAGGGTTAGTTGCATTTGAAGCTAAGCCGAAATCTAATTTTGCTACATAACCATCTCCAGGTGTTAAGCTATAGCTTGTTGATCGAATTGGATTAAAATCTCCTAGTGATTCATCAAACTCATTTAAAAAATGACCTAACAATACATTTGAAGTTTCGTTAGTAGATGGAGAGGAGAATAATTGCCATGTTTCGTTCTCGTCTAAATACCGTTCAACTGTATAATTTCCGTCACTTAATGTACTACCATTGGTAATTAATGAACCAGTACCTGCTACATCAGATTTTATAGTTAAAGCTCCTGAGTTACTTAAACCTCCATCAACTGTAATTGCACCGTTCAAATTAATTGTTCCTCGATTTGCTATATCGTGCGATATTGCGAAAGTTGTTCCTGTATCAACTGTGACTTCTGCACCTGTTTCTACTGTCATGTTTGCATAGCTAAGAGTGCCAATTGCAGGTACACTTGCTGTTACTCCAAACTTTATAGATTTCCCTACTCCAGGTAACTCATCATGAGTACCATATGGCATCTTATCCCAATTTTCGGGGTTTAAAACATTATCGTCTCCTGTAGTATTATCATAAGTATAAGAAAGTACTTTTACAGAAACTACATTTGAGTACATCTCTGTTCCAGAATCGGGTGTTGCTTTTCTACGAGTGAACAGTTCATATCCATCTCCTCCCATAGCAACAATATAATAACCTTTAAAATCAATACCTGAAATATCGTAATCTGGAGTTGTTATACCTAAAGGTGCATAATTTGTTCCATCGGCAGACCACTCCCAACTATAGCTAATACTTTTGAAACCACCAGCATCAGAAGCCGATATTATTGGATCTGGATCTTCGTCAGGTTCAATAACCTGACTTTCGGAAATAATACCCGGATCTAAAGAAGTTCCAACAATTTTGCTCGAATAACCATCACTTGAGCCACCAGTATATTGTGCAAATACTGCAAAGGGGAATAGCAGTAATAGCGATAAAAAGATTTTCATAATGTTTACAGTTAATTTGTTCTGTGTAATAAATTTATATCATCAATTTTTAATGACTTTTTTGATACTCAATAGTTTGTTGTTTTTCCATATTTGCACAAAGTAGATACCTTGTGGTAGATCTGGTTTATTGTAGTTAATATTTTTTTCATTTATTAAAACTTCATCAATAGCAACACCGTTTACATTAAATATTTTAACACTTGTTCCGTAAGGATTTGTTTCATTTAATGATATGTTAAAAGAATCAGAAAAAGGATTGGGATAAACTGATACATTATTGTTGTCCAAATCATTATCAAAACCCAAACCTCCATCTTCTACTATTGCATCAACCGAGAAATAGCCATCACCCTCACCTCCCTTGTATTGCGAAAAAACAAGGGTGGGCAAGAATAATATTATTATAAATAAATTTTTCATTTTTGAAATAGATTAATTTATGTTAGAGAATCCTACCCAACCGAAATCACCTTTTGCATTCTCTGTAACAAATCCAAAATGCCCTCCTCCTAGGTTCACATTAGTTTTTGTTATTTTAAGCATGTTATCAAAATATATTTCAACTTTTGAACCTACTTTTTTTACACGAATTGTGTGCCACTTATGAAAATCTGTTCCTGGCAATGCTACTGCGTCATAACCCCAGTCTCCTGTTCCATTAATTGCCATACGAGTTTCTATACTATTATTTTTTGCGTTTAAGAAAACCCATAGCCAATTGTTTTCATCATCTCCTCCAACTGTTTCTTGCGATACGCATACTCCTATTTTAGGCCAAAAATTTACTGCATCATCACCTACATCTATAAGTTTTAAATTAAACTCTGCAACATAATCACTTGCTGTTGTTTGACTTGATAGGGTTTTTGCATACCAATTCCCATTTGCACCACCTTGTCCTTTACTATCTTGCCACATCAATAAATTTCCCCAAAGACCATGATTTGTACCTGCATCAAAACTAGACGATGCCCATTCATCACCAATAGTAGATCTATTAAAATCGTCAGACCAATCTGGCAATGATGGTACAGGTTGTTCGTTGAAATTTGGGGCAGTAGTTGTCATTGTTCCCGATGCATTAATTTCAATTTTATCTAGCATCATTCTACGATAAAGAGGATTTCCTACACCTGATTTTGTATCTCCTCTTTTTACGTGATAAGTAGTGTAGTAAGTTTGCATATCAGGACCTAAAATCCAGTGGTTATGACCAGTACCAGTCCAATCTCCTGTTGTTTGTTTTATAAAATTATTTTCTGTTTTAGATAAACTTGCCAAAGTACTTCCTTTAGCTTTTGAAATTGTATAATTAGGATCTAGAACATCATTACCACAGAAAGTCATGTAATAGCTACCATCAATTTTATGCACAGTAGATCCTTCTGTCCACTCTGTTGTAACATTTGTTTTACACGCACCCAAGGCTACGATTCCTGTACTCAAAGATTCTTCTGGATTTGCTAATTTCCTGTATTTTATACCTTCAGTTTGAGAAGAGAAAAACAGATAGAAATCACCATTGTCATCTCTAAAAGGAGAAGGATCTAAATCCATAGATTGTCCAGGAACCATATCGTCAGAAAATTTAACAAATTCACCTATAGGCGTTTTTGCGTGCTCATCTAAAGGCAATTCGTATTTATAGCCCTGAATATTAAAATTAGCTCCACCTAAATCATAACATGTATATAGGTAAAATGTACCTTCGTAGTAAATCATTTCGGGTGCCCACATTGCTTTTCCTCCATCAATATTGGCTATCTTACCCATATGTGTCCAGTTAACCATATCTTCCGATTGCCAAATATTTAGGCCTCTATCCAGGTCACTTCCCGATGAAATTAAATAATATTTTCCCATCCATTTAAAAGTAGAAGGATCTCCTGTTCCGTAATTGTCGTATGGTAGCGAAATAGGATTTTCATAGGTTTCCTGAGCATTAATACTTAAGCTAAGTAGCAGGAATAATATAGTTTTTAAAATAGTTTTCATTATATATTTTTTTAGTTGAAACACAAACATATGTGTCTTTACCTTTTGTTAGATTACAAAGCTCTGAATGTTTACTCAGCAGTTCTACAAGCTCTCATTCCATTATTACCACTACGAGTATAATTTGGAGTACACACATGGTACCTGTATGAAACAGATGCATTATGATGAACATCAGCTACCCAATCTGCTCCTCTACCACCAGAACCTTTTGCAAATTTGCTTGGCCAGTCTATATTTGTATGCAATCCTTGTGCATCAAGTAGCCCATCTCCATTAGTACCAGTAAATGCTCTACCTTCTGGTGTTCCAATATTTATTACTCTTTCTCGCAAATTGTCAGACATGTTCATTACACCATAATATGATGCACCAGCTCCTACTCTATCGGATGAAGCATCGGCAAAACAACCTACTCTCATTGGCCCTCCAATTTTTGCAACACCATTATTTTCTCCATATCCGAAGTGAAATAATGAACAATAATTCCCTCGTGCACCAGAGTTTGAAGGCTCCTCGTTTGCTGATCCAGAATTTGATATTCCTGTTGCTTGATCGGCATTAGATCTAAGTCCTTCGTCAACAGCCCAAGATGTTTCCCATCCAATAGGTGTTTGCTCTGAACCCCTACATGTTTTTTCGTATTCTAATTCTGTCATTGGTCTTAAACCAGACCAATCGGCATAAGCAGCCTGATCTGACCAAGAAATAAAGTTACAAGCAATTGTTTGTCCATCGTCATCTTCATTAGCAACACCATTGTTATTTAAATCGCAAAATAAAACCAAAGATCCACTCGAAGAAAAATTATTAGCAACACGTATTCCATTTCTAAATGCAGGAGTATTAGTTTTACTCATAACAAATGGTCTATTTGATTCAGGGAAAGTTCCTGAAATATTACTTGCCGTATGGAAATTCTGCTGATCTCTAGTTAGCATGTTAAGAAAATCGACATATTGAACTTGAGTGATTTCATATTTCATTACATATGTTGCAGCAAATCCTTTAGGGAAAACAGATGGTATTGGGCCTAGTCTATCTCCTGCATTACCATCGGGCCAACCGTCTATATAATTAGTTTTATAACTCAAACTACCATTTGTTTCTCCTATAGATATTGCATCTTCAGAACTAACAAGATATTGATCGTCCGCACCACTTGGATATTCGTAGAACGATCCAATTTCAAAGCCTGGCGTACCTAGATAATACTGACCTTCTGGTACATAAACCATTTCTATTGCAAATATTTTAACTTCAATATCATCACTATCATTTACACCGTCAGTAGTATAATTCCATTTAAGTTGATTGTTGTTAGATGTAAAAGTTCCTGTACCATCAATTGATCTGTATAGGAATACGCCTTTGCCATCGCTAACACCTTCAATTGTAGTATTGGATTCTGATTGGTTTTCTGATTGTGAAACAGTTATGTGCTTCCATTCGCCATTACCTATTCTGTATTTAGCAAAAACCCAAGCTGCATCGTAATTAAACGGAGCAGAAGATGTTCGCCAAGAATTCTCCCAAGAAATTGAAAAGTCAATGTATGCGTAGTTTGCATAATTATTTTCACCTGCAGATATATTTTTACCTGTTATTTTTGCTTCTCCTATAACATTAATGTTATTAGCATTAATGCTCATAACGAAAAGCAAAAGAAACACAGTAAGTATTTGTTTTGTAGTCATCATCAATAATCAATTTTTTGATTTATATTCTTAAATGTTGAGAGGTAGTTTGTTCTTTAATATAAAAACACTAAGTGTCTATTTTTATGTGATAAATGGGATAATTCTTATTTAATGCTGCACTAAGAAAAACATTAGGTATAGAATTACTCTAAGGATAAAAAAGAATGAGATTGAATATGGAACATTATTTCCCTTCAATCTCATTCAATTCATTTATTAAACTATTTAATAACTAATCTTTTAGATATAGAAAGTTTGTTGTTTGATAATTTAACAAGATAAATTCCTGCTTTGAAGCTAGAAGTATTTACTGTTAAATCTTTACCTCCTTTTAGTTTCAATACTGATTGTCCAGTAATATTAAACATCTCTACAGAAGAAAAATCTTTTGCATCGATTGTTACTTGCGTAGTTGCAGGGTTAGGGTACATCCTTATACTAGATACTGCTAAAGAACCTTCAATACCAAGAGTTTCTGTCAAATCAACAGAAATAATATTTGAAGAAAGTGTTGCTCCTAGAGCATCAGTTATATCTCTTCTAATTGATGCAGTCATTCCTGCTGAATAACCAACTTGTTCGAAAGTGTATGCAGATAAATCAAGTTCATTACCTGTTTGAGCAGGATCAAATGAAGCAAAGTTTACTCCATCAACAGAATATTTCCAGTCGTAAACTAAAGCAGGAACACCTCCCGTTGCATCTACATCAGAAATAAATTTCGAAATATTATCAGAAACTTGAGCTGTTGTTTGCCCTCCATTTGATATTGTTCCTGCACTAAGATCAGCAGAAGTATAAGTAACTACAGACTTAAACTCTGCAGTTGCTCCATCGGCAAATAAACCTAATTTACCTGTAACTCCTGTTATTGTTAATGTTGAAACTAATTCGCCATTAACATATGATTTAATTTCGTCACCACTTTTTTCCATACGAAGTGTAGTCCACTCAGTTGTATTAAGTCCATCAACTACTAAATCATATTCAATCCATCCTGCAGATCCATGAATACCTAAATGATTAGAAGTACTACCTTCTAAATCGTGAGCTTTTATAGCAAATGCATAAGCTGGGTTTGTTCCATCAAGATTTCCTCCTACAAAGAATCCTGCTGCAGGCCAAGGACCTATCATCCCATATAATCTTACTTCAGCTTCAACAACAAAATTACTTTGAAGGTCTATAGTATTATGCTTTAATCCATTTTCATTAGTCCAACCACCGTTTGCCACAGCTAAAATACCTGTGTTTTCAGTCCAATCGCCATTACCTACATGTGTCCAATCATCAATAGAAAGACTACCTGTTTCGGTAGGTGGTAATGCTCCGTACTCAATAGATTTAAACATTGAAGTAGCTCCATCAGCAAACATACCTAGTTTACCTGTTACTCCTGCAACTGTAAGAGTTGAAACAAGATATCCGTTTACAAAAGATTTAATCTCATCTCCACGTTTTTCCATACGCATTGTAGTCCATTGTGTAGTGTTAAGTCCTGGAACTTTTATATCTCCTTCTATCCAACCACCAGCGCCGTGGATACCAACATGATTTGAAGTACTTCCATCTAACGCATGAGCTCTTATAGCAAATGCATAAGCAGGGTTTGTACCATCTAAATTACCACCAGCAAAGAAACCTGCAGCTGGCCATGGTCCTGTCATTCCTATAAGTTTTACTTCTGCCTCTACAAAATAATCTCCAGTAAGATCAACTTCGTTTTTGGTAATTCCATTTGCATTAGCCCAAGCTCCGTTTGCTACTGTTAAAATATTTGAATCTTCTGTCCAATCTCCATTTCCTGTATGAGTCCAATCTGCTAGAGAAAGACTTCCTGTTTCTGCTGGTATGTTACCATATTCTATATATGCAAACTCTGCAGTTGCTCTTTCATTCATTAAACCTAGCTTCCCAGTTACCCCCGTTATTGTATGGGTAAAAATCAAATATCCATTTACATATGACTTTATCTCATCGCCAACTTTTTCCATACGCATAGTTGTCCAAGTTGTATTATCGAGACCTGGTACAGCAACAGTATTCCATCCTTTTACACCGTCTCCATTAACATCAGCATGAATAGATACTAAATCAATTGCTTGATAATCTGGTTTGATAACAAAAATGTAATCAGGCATATTGTTGTCATAGCCAATAGAAAAACCTGTAGCTGGCCATTCATCTTCTGTAGCATTAATTTTCATTTTTAATTCTACGTAATAATCTCCTTGTAGGTCAGTTGCATTTCTTGTTGCACCATCGACATGTGCAAAACCCCAATCATTTTGCATTGTTAAATTACCTTCTGCTGAAGTTCCCCAAATAACACTACCAGGGTCTGTGTCATCATATTTTGTCCACTCTGTATCAAAGTTGGAAAAATCATCTGTTGTTTGTGCAAACATGGAGCCTGTCATAAATAACACAACCCCAATTAATGTAAAAATTTTAATCTTCATAATATTTGATTTATATAGTTAATGATTTGTTTTTTTCTTCTTCTTATAAATTATATAATAGTAATAGCTTAAACGTTTTAGCTTCGACTAATTTATACTATTTTTTTCAAATTTCAGAATAAACTGACCTTTATTTATTTGAACTAAAGGCCAGTTATTTCTAACAACAAACTAATAAACTCTTAATTATATTTATTCTTTATAACTGTTTAAACTTTATATACTCATACTCGGCCGACATTCTTTCGCCAAACAGACCTAGTTTACCATTTACATTAGCAACTGTAAGTGTTGAAACCAATTCATCATTTACGTATGATTTAATTTCATCTCCATGTTTTTCAATACGTAATATTGTCCAATCAAAAGTATCGATACCATCTACTACAATGTCAGCTTCTAACCAACCATTGATACCGTGAATACCAACATGGTTAGTTTTACTACCATTTAAATCATGTGCTCTAATTGCAAATGCAAATGCAGGATTAATACCATCTAAGTTTCCTCCAATAAAGAAACCAGTAGCTGGCCAAACATCTTCTGAAGTTTTAAATTTAACTTTTAATTCTACTTCAAAATCTCCCTGCAAGTCAACCTCATTTTTATAAGCTCCATTGCCATTGGCCCAACCCCAATCGTTTTGCATCTTAAGTATACCTGAAACGTCATCAGTTTCCCATACGCAAGTACCAGCAGTTGTCCAATTGTTATCGAAATTTTCGAAATAATCTACACTAGCAATTACGGATATAGATATAGTATATTTTATTATATCGCCACGAGGTGTTGTAAGAGTATAAACAACAGGAACACGTAGATCCACTGCTTCGCCAATTGCAGGAGATATTGTTGAACCTTCTGAAATAACAATATTAGGTATAACAGATGAATAGTCATTTATAGGATTTTCTTCTGGCTCAAATATTTTAACTATCGAATTATTGTTATAGTTTATATCAAATTGGTAATCTTCTATGGTAAAGGAAACCATACCTGCTACATATAAATCTACATTATACTTTGTCTCTGATTCTGTACTTCTTGAAGTTATTTCATACAAAAAAGAACTACTAAAATCTTGGCTTATACCATTTTCAGGAACTAAAGTTGCTCCTCTTGAAAGTGTTATATCTGGTGTTACATCAGTAATATTAAAGTATGGAGGTAATATTCCTGTAATAGTTTTAGCGGAAGTGTCAACCTTAGCAAAAAAATCTCCATCTACACTACTTGCAACGAAAGAAATAACTTCGGATTGAGATGATAATACCTCAGGAAACTCATTCTCGTCTAACTTATCGCACGATGCAAAAAAAGCTACTACTATTATACTTGTTATTATTCTTTTTATTTTCATAATCAAATTATGTTTGAAGTTTGGAGTTTGTAGTTCGATGCTGAAACAACTCAACACCAAACAACAAACCTCAAACATTAATTAATACCCAGGGTTTTGAACTAAATTTGGATTATACTGAAGTTCTCTAAGGCTTATTGGCCATAAGTAACTTCTATTTACATCGAAATATCTATCCTCAATTTTCACCTTTTGATAAAATTCAGTACCTAAAGATTCGTTTACATCAAGGCCATAAACTGGAGTATTTAGCTCTTCTCCTTTTTTCCAACGTCTTGCATCCCAAATTCTATGACCTTCGAATGCTAACTCTATTCTTCTTTCAGTTTGAATAATATCTCTTAATCCAATTTTATTGTTTGGTTTTCCAGGATTGTATGCATTTATCCAAGCATCATCAATAGATGGTATACCAGCTCTACTTCTAACAAGATCTAAATAATATTTAGCATCGTGACCGAATTTATCTAATGTTCCAAAACCATATTCGTTTAATGCTTCTGCCATATTCAAATACAATTCAGCAACACGCATCTTTGGCCAAGGGTATTCTATAAAAATATTATCGGACGCTGTAAACATTGTTTGTGGGTGAACACCTTTTTGTACTAGATATCCACTTCGCGAATAGTTACTTCTATCTACACCATCATATCCGTCGTGTTCTTTGTATCTCATAAATAATTTTTGAATATCATCATTTATTAGATAATCTCCTCTGTCGAATCCTATACTTGAGTAAAACCTCGGTTCTCTATTTCTGTGTAATTTGGCTGTTTCATCGCCAGGAGCAACTTCTAATCTTTCAGAATAATCGAAAGTTGGATCTTCGTTAATTGGCAATCCATTTTCTGTATAATAAAGTTCTACTTGACGCATAGTTGGAGCAATTCCTCCTGCTGATGTTACTACACCTCCGTCTATAACTCTAGGTGCTGCATGACGTTGCCATCCCCAAAAATATTCTTGTCTGTGTCCCCAAATCAACTCGTTGTTCCAAGGTTCCACCATAGAATATCGGGTATTAGCTACTGCATCTGCTCCATGACCTCTGTACAAAGTTGCACCTATAAAATCAGCATCATCAATTGCATCTTCAAGAGCTTTTATTGATTTCATCCATTTTTCGTTGTCGTAATTTTGAGAAAAAAGTTCTACCCCATCTTTACCAGAATATCCTGCAAAATCTGTATTCCCGTTGAATAATGGACTTGCCGCATACAATAACACTCTTCCTTTTACTGCAGAAACTACGGGTTTAGTAATTCTACCTATATCGGATTTTGATTGACCGTAAGGTAATAAAGCATAAGCTTCGTCGAATTTTGAAACGCAAAATGCTATACTCTCATCGTAAGATGATCTGTAAGGGAAATATGCTTCCTCAGGTGCATCCAATGGAACTGTTCCTTTTACAATTATTGTTGGACCATATTGTCTTACTAAACAAAAATGTAAATACCCTATAATAAATGTAGCTTCACCTTTCATCGCATCTTGTTCATCTTCAGAAAAACCAGGTGTTTTATCTATATTATCTAAAAAAGTATAAGCTTGGCGAATACCTTCGTAGTAGGATTGAGAATCGCCTCCTGGATTACCCCAAAAATCGAAGAAAGGAGCACCAGTGCTAATAGGTTGAGTAGTTAATTTATAAGCATCGTACCATGTCCAAGGAATAGCTACCTCATCGGTTCCCCAAAGTTGAGGAGACGTAAGATGATCGTTTACTTTTGGCATAAATGAGTATAAAGAATATAAGAAATTCTTTGCCTCTGCTGGACGAGTAAAAGCATCGTCGATAGTTGCTGTATTATCAGGAACTATATCTAAGAAAGTACAAGACTGAACAGAAGATACTATTGCTATTGCAACTATAATTTTAAAAATTATTTTTTTCATTTTTTCTAGATATTATAGATTAAACTGAAGCCCTAAAGTCACACTTTTCTGATTAGGATAACTCAACCCATTGTTACTTGCAATCTCAGGATCCCACAAATCGAACTTACTGAAAGTCATTAGGTTCTGACCCATTGCATAAACACGTAAAAACTCACTTACTTGATAACCAAATTCTAGGTCTTTTAGTCTTAAGAAAGAACCATCTCTAAGCCACCAAGAAGAAGCTATATTATTATTAAAGCTGTACTCTTCAGTTAATCGTGGATATCCAGCATTTGGATTAGGATTTGACTCTGACCAATAATCATCAGCAATAAATGACTGTACATTTCTTTCGAACTCTGTTGTGAAAGGATGGAAATCTCCCATCATGAACGAAGTATGAGCTACACCTTGAAAGAAGAAAGAAAAATCTAATTTTTTATATCTTAATGATGCTCCAAAACCATATGTAATTTCTGGCACTACAGGATATCCCATAGGTACAAAATCATTTTCGTCTACAACTCCATCGTCGTTTACATTTAAGTATCGCAAATCACCAACGGTATAGTTTCCAAATGTCTGTTCTGGATTTACATCAACTTCACCTTGACTATTAAAAATATTACCAGCTCTAAGTCCATATATTTGACCAACTGGACGACCTACTTCTGTTCTGTTGGGATATTCATCAGCATAACCTGGAGCTTCGTCAATTGCCATAACTTTATTTTTAGAGAATGTAAATGTCCCCATTGCCTGAATAATCAAATCAGATGTAATGGCTTTGTTGTAATTAACAGAAAGATCAATTCCTTTGTTTTCTACTTCTCCAATATTTGCATAAGGGTTTGCTTCGCCAATACCTATGAAAGATGGTATAACTCTACGTTGCATTAATATTCCCGTTCTGTATTCTTTAAAAACATCTACGGCTATAACAAGTCCTGACTTTAACGATAAGTCTAAACCAATATTGGCCTTTTCTCCTGTTTCCCATGTAACATCTTCGTTACCATAAGATCTAATATAAACACCATCTCGGTAATTCTTAAAGTCTTGACCGAAGAAATAACCTAAGCCTCCTTCTTGAAGGTTTACATCGGATAAGTAAGGAAATCTTCCATACCCAATTTGATCATTTCCTGTAAGTCCATAAGAAGCACGTACTTTTAACATTGAAACACTATCACCAAAAATATCTTTGAAGTATTTTTCGTTAGAAATAGCGTATCCTACAGATATTGAGGGAAAAAAACCAAATCTATTTTCCTCAGCAAAGTTTTCACTTCCTGTATATCCCATATTAGTTTCTATCATATACTTATTGGCGTACATATAACTAAAACGAGCAGAAACACCTTGATTACGATATGGTAGAGAGGATAAAAAATCACCTGGATCATTTACTCTAAAGTCTTTTTGATTGTAAACCAAAAGAGCTTGAATATCATTATCGCCAAATACTCTGTTATAATTTATTTGAGGCTGAAAAAATATTGAAGTATTTCCATCGTCGAAACTAGAATACTGCAAAGAAGTGTTACCTCCCTCACCAATTAAAGCAACATCATACTCGTATTCATCGGGAGCAGGCTGAACAATAGAAGAAGGATCTACACGGTAATAGAAAGGATCGTACCAATGTACTGCGCCACTGTTTGACCAGCTTTTAACAGAAATCATTGCATCAACAGAAAGTCCTTCAATCCAAGGTATTTCTTGAGATAATTTAGCTAATGCTAAAACTGTGTTCGATTTAACTTCCGAATCACCACTTTGCAATTGAGCATAAGGGTTAGGAAATACACCAAAGAAACCTCCTGGTTTAGCTCCAAATCTTATATGATCATCACCTTCTTCTGCAGGAAAAGTTGGAGGAAACATCACTGGATTTGCATACATCACCGAATTAAATAAGTCGTTTGATGAAGTACGAGGCCCTTTTTTTGTTTCAAAATTAGCATTTATTTTAACCTCTAGAAGTGTCGTTTTAGAAACATTAATAGATAAGTTATTTTGCATATTCAATCTATTAAAATCTAAATTATTGTCATTCCCTTCTGGAGCTCTAATCAAGCCACTATCGTTAGTGTAAGACACAGAAGAAAAATATCTAACTTTCTCACTACCTCCTCTAATATTAACGTTTGCATATTGTTTAAAAGAATATTGTTTGAATAACTTATCCATCCAATCTACATTAGGAAATAAATATGGGTCTAAACCTTTTTGAGTACCATCAATTTGTTGTTGACTATACTTTGGCGATGCATTTGGATTACTATTATGCACAGCTTCGTTAGCCATATTCATGTAGGTAACAGCATCAGTAAATTGAGGTAAAATAGTTGGTGTACTTACAGTACTTTCTATTCTTGCACTAATAATTGGCTTGTCGGAAACAACACCATTTTTAGTTGTAATAAGAATTACTCCATTTGCACCTCTTGCTCCATAAAGAGCTGTAGAAGATGCATCTTTTAGAACTGTGAAATTCTCAATAATGGCAGGATCTAATGAGTTTAGATCTCCACCTGCGTGAATTTCAACTCCATCAAGAAAAACTAGAGGTGTATTGTTTGCTCCAAAAGTAGAAATACCACGTATCCAAAAATCAGAACTATTACTTCCTGGTTCTCCACTACGCTGAACAGAAACAACTCCTGCCATACGACCTGCAAAACTATTTGTTAACTGTGTTGACGATGTTTTTAGTTCTCCTGGCTTAATGGCCGTAACAGAACCTGTAACACTTATTTTTTTCTGAGTACCAAATCCTACAACAACAGCCTCTTCTAGCATTTGAGTGTCAGGGTCAAGAATTACTCTCAACACGTTAGCTCCTTCATACTTTACCGTTTTAGTAGTATAACCCATAAACGAAAAGGATAAAACAGCATCATCGCTATTAATATTAATAACAAAATTTCCATCAAAATCGGTTGATACTCCATTTGATGTTCCTACAACTACAACAGAAACTCCAGGTAATCCTAGTCCATCATCAGAGGCAATTACCCTACCTTTTATTTCTATAGGAAACTGTTGATCAGAATTCTCGAAAAGTGTTGTTAGTCCATTTTTCTCTTTTTCAGCATAATTAACTGATTCACTAGCAAAAGTATTGCTACTTATCAGAAACATTAATGCTAAGAAGAAAAACCTACACTTTAATGTAAATTTGTATTTCATAACGATTCTTTTTATTAGTTAGGTTAGGAATCAGAAAACCACTCTTTATAGAAGAGAGATTTTCTGATAAACTTATTTATTATTTTCTTTCTTCAAAAGGAACAACTTCATCTAGCACTCCATTTGGAGTAGTCAAATAGAAGTAGCTTGTAGCACAAACATCATCCTGACGGTAATAGTTTGTCCAAGTACCATCTTTATAATTATCATCATCGAAACTAGCATCGCCATCCATAAAATTTAACTGTAATTTGTTATCGTCGATATGACAAACTGGTAATGCGGGTTTTCCTTCTGATATAAATTTCTTTATTTCTCCTTTTTGTGTACCTCCCATTTGCTGGATAGTGACTTTTATTTCATCTTGAAAATAAATAGGGTCGATAATATGAAAACGGTAAAAAGCATATTCTCCTTTAGCATCGTCAACAATTGAGCTTCCCATATGTTTGGTATGGTACACTCCTTGAGCCCAACCAGAGCCAATATAATCCTCGGTTCCCGATCCTATTAATGATGGATTTTTATCATCACCATCCATATAAACTTTAACTTCGCCTTCGCCCCACCATCCAGTGTATTTGTGAATATTAATTATACCAATATTACATCCTAAAAATCTACCTCTAGCTTCTATTTTTGGTGATATCTCAAAATCTTCACCTAAAGTAGTTTCTTTATCTCTATGCCAATAAGCATGAAAGTACATTGCCTCTTTATCTAATTTTTTCACCTCAGTGAAATTAATATCATAAAAAATTCTATGCGATTTTTCTTTCGATTCGTTTGTAATAACAATCTTAGCCGATTTACGGTAAGGCATTTGTACATAACTCATAAACGAGCGCCCTTCTGGACTAGAAAATAAATCGTTATCGAAAGCCACCATACGACCAAATACAACG
This sequence comes from Ichthyobacteriaceae bacterium, assembly GCA_016744755.1. GTDB lineage: Bacteria > Bacteroidota > Bacteroidia > Flavobacteriales > JADGDT01 > JADGDT01. The sequence continues at coordinate 29,646 of JADGDT010000011.1, forward strand.
TTGAAAAAATCTTCAACGGGAGCAGATACAGCAGGTTTATCACTACCATCCCAAAACATTTCAATTTTCATTGATCGGTGCTCGCTTTCAATATTATATAAATCGTCGAATGTCATCCACATACGATTTATTATTCCACTTCCACTTACATCAAGTAGAGTTACCGATTCGCCAGGTTGCAAAACATGGAAAGGATATCCTTTGGCTCCTTTACCCACTTTTCCACCTTCTCCTTTTTCAGCCGATAGGTTTTCGAAACTAGACCATCGAGTCTGAACATCTTTGGGCATGTTGTACACTTCTGTCGTTTGTGCATAACCTATTCCTGAGAAAAGTGTTGCAAATATTACAATAATGCTTAGTCTTAATTTATTCATAGTTACTCCTTATTTATTGTTTTGTAATTAACGACAAACCCCATTTTAGCTTATCGCCAAGTTTTGTGTGATTAGTATTAGATAGATAAAAAATTTTAAAATCTGTAATTATTTTTTTTTGATTATAGCCTTCAAGTAGTACTCTAGGATTCCTCATTATTAACCCATTTGGAACACTTCCGTTTGTATTAACAATATTGTTTACATCAACTTTAAACCTGTTGTCTTCCTTCCACTCGCCATCTAAAGATGAACTTGTAAATGTTGTAAATCCATTATTACTATCTGTAATAGCAATGAATAATTCATCTACTCTAGAGTAGTTAATATTTAAGGAACCAGTAAAATTGTATTGTTTATTAGTTGAAAATCTAACTTTTTCGGGAGTTGAAAACTTTTCTGGAAAACTATTAATCAGAGATTTAGTTTTAAATAATTCTCCTTGGTCATTAGTATAAAATATATGAACATACTCTTCGTTGGCAATAGTGTAATATTGATCAATGTTATTGATCATATTTACTTTTTTCCATACAGACCATTTAGATGTATCATTTATGTTTGTACTAGTAGAATATACTAATGATTTATCCTGTTTAGAACTGGCAAATAAATACCATATTTTTTGAGATTCTGAATAGAATACTTCTGGATTTATCTTTTCATTATCCTGACTTGGGTTTAATAAAAACCTCTCAGAATAATTTAGCTTATTAAGTGATGATGCCGATGTGTATTTTATAACACTTTGCATGGAAGAAGCACAAGTATAAAAAAGATGGTAGTTTCCTTCGAAATTAATTATTGACGCACACTCTATAGATTCATCTGTATTTTTAGCTTCAAAAATACCCTCAGAGTTAATCCAATTATTTGTGATTAATTCTGATGTTTCATTAATTACTACCTCATCACTTTCTTTGCTTTTTTGAGAGCAAGATAAAGTGATGAAGACAATAATTATTAAATATTTTAGGTTTGTTTTAAGCATCAAAATCTCTTTTATTTAATTTGATACTACAATGATAAATTAAAATTTTGATTTTGATGTGGTAACCATGTTTCAGAAAACAGGAACATTGTTACATCGTAGCACAAATTCATATTTTACTGACACTACAAGCCTATTTTTTTATTATATATGTAGAAAGTACACCATCTTTTGTTGCAATATTTAGGATATATGTACCACTTTGCAGTTCTGATATATCAATTTTGCTTTGATTACCATCTATGTGTTTTATTACTCTACCCGATAAATCAACAATCTTTATACTCACGATATCAAGATCTTCAATATCCACATTAATATATCTTGAAGTTGGGTTTGGATAGACCGAAATTATGTTAGATAAATACTCTTGGTTTGATAGATTTTGTTCATCGGTTGAATATATCCAGTAATGAAATTCCGACCATTTGTATTCTCCCACCGAAGCCACAAACTTCAAAGTGATTTGATTCTTATTTTGAGTAAAAGCTGAAGGAATACCAAAAAATTCTTCTCTCCATTGTTTGTCTGAATTTGATCCATTTGTAAACCATTTACCTACAAAAACATTATCAACATAAACATCAGCATTCTGATCGCTAATAGAATAATCGAACATTCGCTTAATTTTAAGTGGTTTATTTGCATCTATAGATACTGTAAATTCTGATGTTCCATCAATATAATTTCCAGATTCGGTAATTGATTCTGTATCATTATCGCCTTCGAATTGATAAATAACTGATAGTTGAGTGTTTATTATTCCATCTACTTTATAATTGTGATTAGTTTCTGAAGAACTATTTCCAATATTTACTTCATCAGTCAACGTAAAACTTGTTTCGTTATTTAAATAATAAAAAGCCAAACTCTGATAGTTTGCCGAAATATCGTTTATAGGTCCGTGCTCAATTCCGAAAACACCTTCTTTTTCGAAATAAATAGGATCGCTCAAATGAAAACGATACAGCGTTCTGTCAACACCGTCTTGCACTGTAAAACCGTGGGTTGCCAAATGAAATGGACCTCTGTTGAAATACCATGCTCCGTTGAAATAATCCTCGGTGCCAGTACCGTAAGAAACTGGTGTACGGCATTCGTCAACATAAAATCTTTCGTCTCCTTCGAGCCAAAGTTCGTTTGTTGCACCTCTACCCTCTAGCACTACTCCTATGTATTTACCTCTACCATTTGCGGTAAGTATGTTATAATCTAAATCTTCGGTAGTTGGATATTCTTTGTTGTATTGAGTTTTTAGATATCCTATTTTGGTGAATTCATGTTCCAATACTTTGTAGTTTACTTCAATTTCTACACCTGTTAGATCGCGTACGCTATTGTTTACAAGTTTTACCTCCATAGAATTTTTGAAAGGCATAGGTAAATAACAATACATAGTATTTGTTCCTTTTAAAATGCCTATTGGCAGAGATTGAAACGCCATATTTTCTATTGTACCTGATCCAAAGAAAAGACCTATTGGAGCATCTACAGAAGGTATAGTTTCACCATCGAAAAATATTTGTAAACTAACATCTTGCAACAACTTATCAGTCTTGAATTTCTCATTTCCATAAGTATATTCTCCAAAACCTTCCCAAAGTTGATTGTTGATTGTGTAACTGTGAATGTTCTCATCTTCAAGTTTTTTCACATCTAATTCGTCGGTAAGTTTACCGTCAGACAACATCCAATAATAAAACTCATTCCAATCTATATCCGAACTAATAAATTCAATTTTAATGGTGATATCATCTTTTCCATCAGCAATTAAATCTTTAGAAATAACAAACTCTTTGTCTGCCCATCTGTTTTCTGAATCTAATCCTGAACTAAACCAAACACCTGCATCTACACCATCAACATAAACTCTAGCTTTTTGATTTCCTATACCGAAATCGGTTCTTCTAATTAATTTATATTCACTAGCATCAGGAGTAATATTCATTATAAACTGGCTATATCCTTTATGTGCTCTACCATCGTCTTTCAAAGTTGGTATGTATGCCGAACTTAAAGATCCGGACCAATTTTTGGGTACAATCGAATAATTATGGGCATTCTCACTAACTGTATTCGCTACATCTATTTCGTCGGTAAGCACATCGTCGCAGTGTATCCAATAATAAAATTCGTTCCAATCTATCATTGAATCTACAAACTTAACTTTAATGGTAATATTTGTCTTGCCAGCGGTAAATGAAGTTGGTATCTCGAAATCAACATCTCTCCAACGATAAACACCGTCGCTACCAGGCGTAAGCCATTCGCCAACAAAGCTACCATCAACATAAACCTCTGCTTTTTGATCGGCAACCCAATAGTCCATACGTCTTGTAAGAACAACTTTTGTGGCTGTTGATTTTATGTTCATTCTAAACTGAGAATATCCATCTGTGGCATTACCCGAATCGGTTAAAGAATTAGATCCTATCTCGTTGAACTCCAATTCAGGAATAGTTAAAAACAGACTTGAAGCGCTTTGGTTTTGAGAATTTATTGTTATTGCTGATACTGTATTTCCCTCGCCTACATCGATAGTATTATTTGCTGTTGTATAGTTTTGTTCACCACGAGGATCGTCTCCCTTTTTATCGAAAATATTATATGTGTCTGTTAAATCTTCATTTCCTTTCCAAGTTTTTATACTCTCATTATTTGTATCGTACAATTGATAATTAATGTTGTAAAAATGATTTCCAGTTGTGGTAACCATTACCTCTTTCTCGAAAGGGAAAGGCATGTAGCTAAGAAAACCTCCACTTGTAACTTCATCATTAACAACCAAAGGCGATAAAAAAGGGGCTTTAGTACCAGAGAAAAAGCTCCCCACAGTTTCGTCGATTGAAGCAGTAATTTCTCCATCGAAATAAATTTTGATTTTATCTGAATGATCGTAACCTGTAAGCCATATTCTATTAATAAATCCTTTGCCATAAGCATGCACCATTATATTTTCGCCATTGTAAGTTCCAGGGAAATTACCTTTTTCAAATCCATCTGCATTTCCGCCTGTTGGATCGTGACTACTTTGATGGATACTTAGAATATCGTTTCTAAGAAGTGCGATATCATCAAAATTATTTATTTGATTAAGCCCTGTTTCTTGTGAAAAAACACTTGTTGAAATTAATACAAATAGAAATATTATTTTCTTCATCTATGAATGAATTATTTATTGATTGATAATTTTTACAATAATAAGTGAAATATACTTATTTAAGTATAAGCCATGTTTCACATATTAGTAGTATTGTTCCAAATGGTAATAAATATTAAAATTTCGATAAAATAACCTGATACATTTTTTTAATTAAATTGAAATAAATTACTTTAGTCGAAAATAAAATACGTGGATAATGTATAAAAGAATAGTATTATTTTTAATGTTTTTTGTAGCCACTGCATCCGCAGTATTGTCTCAAAACTCATATCACTTCAAGCACCTAACATCTATAGAAGGGCTTTCGAATAATACTGTGCACAACATTGTGCAAGATCATGATGGTTATGTGTGGCTGGCAACCATTGAGGGGCTAAATAGATTTAATGGAACATCGATAAAATCGTATTACAGCAACGAAAAAGTCGGGGATATTTCGAGTAATATTGTTACGCGATTAATTGTAAACTCTTCGGGAGAATTATTTATTGGAACAATAAATGGTCTTGATATATACAATAGAAATACCGATAGCTTTGAACCTATATTATTTGAAAACAACAGGTTAAATAAGATTATGAAAATTGTAGAAATGTCTAATAAAGACATAATAATTGCTACACTAGATTACACTTATAAACTTACACCAAGTAAAATAATCACTAAAATAAATGAAACATTCTATCGCGATATAAGCGAATATCAAGATGATAAAATTTGGGGAATTACTGGCGATGAAATACAATTGATTGATAGTAATGGCGAAATTATTAAAAGGTATAACAACACTACACATTTTGGCAGTATAGATTTTTCGTCGCAAAATGTAGAATGTGTATTTAGAGATTCGAGGGGTATAATTTGGTTGGGTACAAAACGTAATGGACTTGCATATTACGATGCTCTTATCGATAAGTTTTACAATTTACGTATTGACGAAGGAGTTAATGAAATAGAAGATAATTTTATTAGAATAATAAGCGAAGGTTATAATAATGATTTGTGGATAGGTACGGAATCGGGTATTTACACTTACAATGTAGCAAATCAGAAATTTAAGTTTCACACTCAAAATCTAAATCCCCTAGAATCTGGATTGAACGATAAAGCAATTTACGATATATATAAAGGTAGTGATAACACAATGTGGATAGGTACTTTTTTTGGCGGAGTAAATTATACTAATCCTAATACAAAAATCTTTTCGAATATTTATGCCGATGGAGGAGATAAGAACCTATCGGGGAAGGCGGTGAGTAATATTATTGAAGCTAAAGATGGCAAAATATGGATAGCTACAGAAGATGGCGGAATAAGTATTTTGGATAGAAACAATAATAAATTTGAATACCTAAAACACTCTACAAAAACAAATTCACTTACTTCTAATAATATTCACGCTTTAGAAGAAGATAGTGAAGGTAATGTATGGATAGGAACATTTTTGGGAGGAATAAATAAGTATAATTCAAATACAAAACAAATAAGCTCAGTAAAGGTAAATCAGTTAGATAACAAAAATTTGCTAAGTGTTTTTTCTATTTTCAACGATTCTAAAAACAGAATTTGGGCAGGATCGTTATTTGGCCTTTTCAGAAATGATGGTGAAGTATTCAATCCTATTTATTCAGATTTTTTCACAAATAAATTTATAAGATTCATCAACGAAGATAAAGATGGAAACATCTGGATTTGCACAAATTTTAGTGGTATTTATAAAATAGATTCCAACGAAAACATAAGCAATTACAGCAACAAGAATAGAGAAGATATTACTAGTGAGTTTTTTACATATTCATTTATAGATTCAAAACAAAATATTTGGTTCGGAACGCAAGGGGGAGGTCTCGTTAATTACAACATTTCGTTAGACAAATTTACTACCTATACCACTAACAATGGTTTACCAAACAATACTGTTCATACAGTTACCGAAGATGAGGACGGAAATATTTGGTTCTCTACAAATAAAGGGATAGTACGATTCAATGTTAAAACAGATGTATTTAAAGGGTTTAACGAAAATGATGGTTTAATTGGAAATCAATTCAACTACAATTCATGTTTGAATACAAAAGATAATACCTTGTTTTTTGGAGCTGTTAATGGATTATCATATTTTAATTCTGAAAACATAAGGACAATAGAGCAAGAAACAAATCTGATTTTTACAGATTTCAAACTTTTCAATAAGACAATATCAGCAACCGATGATGGTATTTTAACTTCGCATATAAACTCGCAAGATGAAGTGAATTTGAATTACGACGACAATGTTTTCACTATTGACTATGTTGGGATAAATTATCAATCGCCAAAAAAAATAAAGTATGCCTTCATGTTAGATGGATTCGAAAGCGAATGGAATTATGTTGGTGATAAAACTTCTGCTACCTATACAAACTTGTCATCGGGGAATTACGTTTTCAAGATAAAAACAACTGATGGTAATGGAATATGGTCGGATAATATTAGAACAATTAATATTAGTGTAGAACCTCCTTTCTGGCTTTCTCCTTGGGGATATTTATTGTATTTCGTAATTGGGGCGGTATTTACATTTCTGTTTTATAAAGTCATGCAAATTCGTAATAGCGAGAAGATGAAAATTCAGATTGCTAATATTGAAAAACAAAATACTATAGAAATAAATAAGCACAGACTTAATTTCTTCACATATATAAGTCATGAGTTTAAAACACCTTTGTCAATAGTTTTAGCAACCATAGAAGAGCTAATTCAAGAAGAGAGTAATTCGAATAAAATGAATAAGTATGGTGATGTTATTAAGAAAAACGCTCTGAAATTACTTTTTCTAATTAATCAGTTAATGGATTTTAGGAAGATAGAAACCGATCATGCTTCAATAAAACTTAATAACGGAGACATAATAAAATTCCTTTACAGTATAGTAGATTCATTTAAACCTCTATTCAAAAAGAAAGCAATTACCGTAAATATCACTTCTGATGTAGATAGTTATGAAACATATTTCGATGCCGAAAAAACTGAAAAAATAGTGTCAAACATTATTAGTAATTCATACAAAGCACTCGCTGAAGATAGTTATAATGGCGAAATTAATATTGATATTCATATTAAAACATTGAACGAAATTGGTTTATTAAGCAATAAGCTATCATCGGAAAGCATTATTGATATTAGTATAAGCGACAACGGACCAGGAATGACAAAAGAGAAATTATCTAAACTTTTCGATCCATTTTATTCGGAAAATAAAAACAGTAATTTCAGTAGCGGAATAGGATTAGCATTAGTAAGTAGTTTGTTGAAACTTTTGGATGGAAAAATAACAGCCACTAGTAAAATAGATCACGGAACTGAATTCGAAATTACTATACCATTGATTATAAATCCGCCAAAAGAATATATTTTGTCATCGAGTTTTGTAAAAGAGAAATCGGGTGTAAATATTGAAACAACAATTTTAGATTTGGAGTATGCGAACTCTACAGATGATGAATTGGATACAATAGAAAACACTATGAATCATGATATTCTTATTGTTGAAGATAATAAAGACTTGTCTAATTTTTTATCCAACCATTTTTCTAAAACCTATAAAACTAATGTAGCATTTGATGGTAAGGAAGCAATAGCTAAAATTAACAAATCTCATCCTGATATTATTTTAAGTGATGTGATGATGCCAAATATGGATGGGAATGAAATGTGCGATATTCTGAAAGGTTCCATTGAAACTAGTCATATACCTATTATACTGTTAACAGCAAATTCGGGTATAGAATCAAAAATAGAAGGGCTATCGAAGGGAGCAGATGCTTATATGAAAAAGCCTTTCAACTTACAAGAACTCGACCTACAAGTCCGAAATATTTTAAAATCAATAGAAGATAATAAGAAGAAATTTTCGCAATTTGAATCTTTAGATGATTCAATTGATCACTTGCAAAACAAGGAAGCAAAATTTATTGGAGATCTAACAAAGATAATACTCGACAATTTGGAAGATAATAATTTCAGCATAAACGATCTGTGCGAAAAATTGTTTATCAGTAGAACACAGCTTCATAGAAAATTAAAAAAGATAACAGGTTTAAGCACATCCGAATATATTAGAAATGTAAAGTTAAATGAAGGTAAAAAGCTATTATTAACCCATAAATATACTATTTCAGAAGTTGCCAATAAAGTAGGATATACCGATTCTGCCTATTTTAGTAAGTCGTTTAAAAAGGTGTTTAATGAGTTGCCTTCCTCTTATATGAAGGATACATTATAATTAGGGAAATAAGTCTAAAGTACGAAGTTGTTAGATTAGACTTTAGACTTTAAATGAATAAAAAATGAAAGTATAAATAAGAATATCCATTAATTCATGTCTATAATTAAGTACTTATTTTTTAACAATTTTGTAGCTAAGTATATTATCGCCTAAAATTATATTTAAAATATAAACACCTGATTCTAGGTGCCCTAAATACACTTGATCTATAGTCTTTTTTTGTTCTAGAATCTTCCCATTAGTATCAATTATTCTCACATCAACTTCTTTCTTTAATCCTTTTAAGTACAAGTAATCTTCTATAGGGTTTGGATAAATAGACAACTTCCCTTTTAGGAAATCTTCTATGCCAGTAGTTGCATCATTTACCACTCCAGGAGTTCCGTAAGTACTTAGGCAATCCCAATTTTCGGGCAATGAATTATCTAAATCTGGAGATTTTAATTCTAAGGTAGGACCTTGCCCATTTGCACATGTTGGCCATGGCTCAGCTGTTCCGTAATTCACTTCATCTTGAAGTTCTAATTCAGAATTAAATATTCTTACAGCATCGCCACTACTAGACAATCCAAAGTCAAAATCGCCAATGAAATTTTTAACATCGGGAAATGCACTTGTAAAATCCACTGAACTTTTTGTTATTACTAAATAAGAATTAGCATCGATAGATGTACCATCAGGAATTGTAAAGATATTAGCATCATTACTATCTTTAAACTTCCAATTAGAAATATCTAAATATGTATCATTTGGATTGTATAATTCTATCCAATCTCCCGCATCAACTACATCTCCCGACTTGTAGTTAATTTCGTTAATTACTATAGGTTTAATCTCTGTGGACGATTCTACAAAATGTGCTTTTACCGACATTACTGAAGCCATACTCAACTCTATTTCAGCATTTGTAGATTCACTACTACCACTCCAATGAGAAAACTCAAAACCTGGTTCGGCTATTGCTTTTAAAGCGATTGGAATATCCTGAAAATAGTCTCCTCCCCAATAGTTTAACTCTATTATAAGATTATTATTTACTTCAACAAACCCTCTATTAACCTCATCATTCTGTAGTGTTAACCTCTTGGTGCTAGGTATGTTAAATTTATTTCGAATATGGTACTTAGCATAAGTAGATCTATTGTTTGAAAACGTTTTCATATTTGCTATATTCTGAGGGTTGTAAGTAGCCCCCCATCTATTGTAATGAGCAGTGTTTTCGGAATAAATAACATCAGATGCTTGTTGAATGTGAGCATTAACATTATTTGCTAAAAACCTTGTATTCATCTCATCAGCAGAACGATTAATAAACTTATTACGAAAAGTTTTATTTTCAATTAATTTTCTAAACACTAAAGTTGACCAAGCTGGGTTTGGCCAATCAGGACCATTTGGTTCTAACGCAAAACTCAATGCATCGTGTCTGTAATCGTTAACATCCCAAATGCCAAATCCAAAATCAGTATCGTACAATATCCATCGCCATTTTCCTCCTTCCGATTTCCAGTATTTTATGTTATTACCAGGCCAATCGGTATTATTGAAATATATTTGTGTTGATTGATATAGTATAAAATTATCTATATCAACTCTTTCAGCTACATAGTTGTAATTAGCTTCATTTACAAGACTATTATTTTTGATAAATTCTATCAATTCCAAATACTCTTGATTATCTCCTTCTACAATTTGCCCTTCTAGTTCTAATAAATCAAGAGCATCAGCATCAACTCCTTTTTTACTAGCTAGAAAGTGTTCGTTTACTTTTTCTCTCAAGTTGTAAATCCCCCAATACTCACCATTTATATAAACTACTGTTGATCTGTGGTCTTGAAACTCAATATCAGCTCCATCCATCAAACTTGTTAATGATGCATCTCTAACCATAGTATTTAACCAATCATTCCCAGAATTTCTAAGTACCAAAGCTTGATATTTATCGTAAGGTAAATCAGGAAAAATAGGATAATCAATTTCGCTAGTTCCGTATTGTCCTCTAGCAAATATTGATAATGATCGTTGCTCATTTGCTCTACTCCATCCTCCAAATACTTTTATTCCAGCGTTGAATTCTGTTCCTAAGCTACCATCATCTTCATAAAGCGAAAACTGAACTGGTCTTTCCCTATCTTCCCAGAAATTGGCTCCCCAATAGGGAACATTAGGATCGTAGCTATCTCCTTTTACATAAATACCATAATCATTATCAAATAAATTATAAGGATCGGTTACAAGTGTTACAACTGGTAAATTATGCGAAGCATTGAATAAAAAAGTTTTACTGTTGGTAAGAGATGAAATATAATTTGCCTTAAACAATCGCGCTCTTATAACTGTAGTAGCATTTACTACAATAGGGTTTTGATACAAGGCAGATGACTCCGTTGGTACTGTAGCATCTGTAGTATATCTAATTTCTTCACCCTCGGTATTACCAGAAATAGTTAAAGAAAATGAATTGATAATTTTGCCTCCGTTATTAGAAAAAACAACATCTTTTTTTATTGTTCCTAAAAATTCTTGACTATCATTTACCTTACCCGGTGTAGGAGTTGTGTAATAAACCAAGTTTGCGTCTTTGGTAGAAACCCCAATGGAAGAATCAGAAAACAAACCTTCAATAAATAATTCATCAATAATATTTCCTGTATCATCACTTAAAGTAAGTGTTTCTGATTTTGAAGAAATTTTGAAATTAGTATGAAGTTTGCTATTTGATAATTCTAATATTGAAGGAGGAGTAATACCATCAGTAACATCTGTAGAAAAAATTGCTGATAGAAATGGAATCAAAGTCATATCAGACGAAGTATTACTGATGTTGTGTAATTGTATACTCAACACATTATTTCCATTATTTAATAAACTCTGAGGGTTATCTATAACAAATCTATCGGGCTTACCGCCAGAATACATTTTAGCTTCATGGTCTACAATAGTACCGGAATTGAATACAGGTGGAACACCATTAATATTAGCTCTAGCAACTTCTTGCCCATTAATATATGCTACAAAACCATCGTCGTAATCTATATCTAATATCAATTTTGTGATACTAGAAACATCACTCACATTAAAAGTTTTTCTTGTAAAAACTGATTTTGTTCCTGTTGATAAAACTGTTACATCATCGCCATCTGCATATCCAATACCTGTATTTCCTTGCAACCACGACGAATCATCGAAGCTTAAAGTTGTCCATTGAGAAATTTCGGAAGATGGAACTTTGTATTTAAAAACATCTCCTCTATTTACAAGTGTTCTTGCATACGATAATTCTGATCTATCTTTTTTCGATGCCCAAACCATTAAGTACTCATCGGGTTGTAGCGTAATATCAGGGAAAGTCCACATATTTAACTCTGTAGCATCATCGGTAATTGCCCAATTATTTATTGAAACAGGAGTTGAACCATAATTGTGAAACTCAAACCAATCTGGCGAGTCTCCATCTTCATCTAAAAATATAGAGTTAGATGATACTGCTTCGTTCACCCTAACCTCCTGGGCACTTAAGCTCAACGTTATAAAGGATATTACGAATACTAATAATTGCTTTTTCATAATCTATATTTTTATTGACAATTCAATAATATGTTTATATTATTTCTAATTTTTTAATTTGCTGAAAAGCTCTTTATCAAACATCTCCGTTTCACAAATTCCATTAAGGTTACTTGTAGTAACCCAAGGTAACCAACCTGGGTGTAATGCCTTGCCACGAGGTATAGATAATGTCCAATGTTCTTGTATCCACCCTTCCGCTCGGTACTGATATTTTCTATTTGGCAAAGCCAACATTCCTTTTGTGTTGTGTAGCAAAATTTTCGCAACATCAAAATAATGTTTATTACCAGTGTATTTATATAATTTTGCGTATTCGTCAACATCAAAAGCCATGTAATTATCTGTTAGTGAATGACCCGTTGAAATTAATTGTAATCCTACAGTTGACACACCATCTGCCCATTCTTTCTGTCCATCATCCTTAACCATAGGAATATTCCAAATATACATCCATGTTTCGGAATACTGACCTGCTACTTCTGCCCTATCTAACCATTTTTTATCCTCTGTAATTCCGTACAACTCTAGGTAAGATTCTGTTGACAATGTACCTGCTTCTTTATCTAAAACATCAGGATTATCAATTGTTCCTCCAACAAATCGTCCTTTGTTGTGCCCCGACTCCCATGAAAAATCACCTGTTTTTATTGCTGAATTCAACCATTTATCCTGCTCCGTAATTTTGTACATCTCGCATAAAAATGGAATAATATTGTAGCTAGATGCTGGTGACTTTACAGAGATTTCGCCAGTTACAGGTTTCCAAGCTCTAGGGAAACCTCCATTGGTATACTGTTGTGTAAGTATCCATTCGCCAAAATCAGTCATCCATTTAAGCCAATTTTTATGTTCTATTCCTTTATTATTTTCGAGCTGATATGCTTTTGCCAACACTTTCATCCCATCGCCATACGAACGTAAATAAATATGGTGATGATTGGGAATAGCTAAAGCTGGTTTTCCATCTTCGAAATAATATCCTTCTCCAACAGGTGGATTAACTTTAATGTCTAGAAATGAATTTATTATTTCATAAGCCAATTTATTATAATTACTATTAAAGTTTGAATTGTAAAGTAGGTAATATGCTATCTCTAAATTTTTGCCTGTGAAACCAAATACTGCTTTATTGTCTATTAGTTTGTCGGTAGAATCTGTTGAATCGTACCAATTAGAAAGGCCTACTTTATTTGATTTTCTAACAACTAAATCTGGTAGAATTGAAAGCATAGTTTTTCTCGCCAACTCTATATCCTGATGGTTCACTTTTGGTTGTAATATATCAAAAGCTCTTTTCCATTCAGAAGTATAAAATTTCTTGAAATCAGAATATTTATCAGAATTGAAGCTCAGAGTGTATTCTTGTATCAAACCATCTTTTAATGGATGATACCTTCTTCTCCATTTGTGCAATTGACCACCTGGATAAGTGTTTCCTTGGTATGTAAATTCTCCTTCTGATCCTGGAAAAGCATATCCTGTTTTTAGAGTATCATTCCTATGTTCTGCGAATAAACTACCAAATTGTAAATTTTCATCTATTATTATTTTGACATCAACATCATGAGCATCTTCTATGTTTGTACTTCCATTTGGTTTAGCATCTAAAATAGTAAAAGAGTTTAACGAATCGAACCTAAAAGCCATTAAAGGTGCGGGCATTCTATCTTCTCGTATCCAGAGATTACCATTGCCTTTGGTATATAAATCTTCACCACCAATGGCATTAGGTGTTAAGTTTTCAGTACTTCCGTAAATCATCCCTGGTACAAAATACTCAGTTTCCTCTCGGGTTTTTCCAACAAAATTAAATTCAATTGCTGATAGAAATGCTTTTTCAGAATTGCCTTTAACTATCAAAATACGAGACACTGTTGGTGAGTTATTCTCTATCTTCCAATTATCTACTACCTCAATTTCCGCTTCATCAATTTTAATAATTGACTTCGCAGTAATAACTCCATTTTCTTTAGATACCCATTTGTAATCAGAATAAATAGTTTCAACATTGCTACCGTTGTAAACATCAATTCTAATTGGATTAATCTTAGAAAAGGTTGAACCGTCTTCTAGGATAATTTTAGACTTAAATTCTTTATCGTTTTTAGTAAATACAAGTTTAGAATTGTTATTAAATTCTAAGCTAGTAATATCATTTGAACATGAAAATAATAGTGAGGATAGTAAAAGTAGTAATAGGTGATTTTTCATAGTAAGAATCAAAATAATCAATTAAGACTTTGTTATAATTTAAAAGGTATAATTAATCACAATTCGCCAGATGGTTTGTTAATACTTACTCCAGCATCAATTGGATTACCGAAAACTGGAAACCCTTCGTTGTTAAAAACAAATTTCTGTAGTCTAACATCTCTATCCCATCCGTGTTCTGTCCCTTTTTTTGAATGATAAAAAATCCAATACTCTGTATTGTCGGGCGATTTCACAAATGAAGCATGACCAACACCGTGTACAGAATTTGTGCCTCCAAATACAGGACCGTGTTTTTCCCATGAATCAGTATTTAATGGATCAATTCCTATCAACTTTAACAATCCAAGTTTGTAATGTTTTGTCCAAGAACCTCTAGTAGAATAAACTATAAATAAATCGTTGTTATGTTTCAGTACTTCTTGTCCTTCTTGCAAGGCGAAATCTTCACCTATTTCCCATTCTTCAGATGCTTTAGAAATAAGACTTCTTTTTCCTAACGTCCAAGGATTAATCAATTGGGCAATGTAAGTGTGCTGAGCTGTTTTATCTGTATCTACTTGTTTTTCCCAACCCGACCATGTTGCATACCATTTAGAGTTGTACTCAAAAACATTCATATCAATAGCCCAAATATTATTCTCAGGAGTTTGATTTTTGTAATTGTCACCAGTATAAATCTCTCCTTTATCGGTGTATGGACCTAGAGGATTATCTGATTCTAAAACCCTTGCTCTCTGATAGGTATATGGTGTTCCTTTTCTTTTGGCACCTGCATAATAGATGTACCATTTTCCTTTTACAAAATGTAGCTCTGGAGCCCAAAGACTATATAATTTTTCGTCTTGTGAAGTACCTGTAAAAATAACTTTATCATTTTCTTTTACAGTCATAAATCTTGATTCTGAAACTGAAATATTATTACCATCAGAATAGCAAGTATAGTACAAGTTGTTGTGCTTTATCATCCAAGGATCTGCACCATCGTATAATGGATTTTCGAAAGTTGTTTCTATTTTACTTTCATTACCCTTAGTCCCTTTATCATCAGAACAAGAAACTATAACTGACAACAAAACAACTAACACAAAATATTTCAACAAATAAATCATAATAACACTTTTAAGTTTTAATTAAAACAATTCATCTACTAAGTCTTATTTTTCAGTTGGTGTAAAATAGTTACTATCAACCTTAACAACAGTTTCATCTCCACTACCTGTAACGGAATAATTAGAGATGTGCAATACCCTAGGAGAAACTAAGGAGTCATTTAAATGAGAATGAAACACTATTTTATTATTCCCATCTTTATCTTTAAACAAAGAATGATGCCCTGTTCCTTTCAATGTTTTAGGTTTAGATAAAATAGGATTAGATTTACTTTTAGTCCATTTGCCAAATGGGCTTGTGGCAGTGGCATAACCAACTCCGTAGAATTGACTTCTAAAATCATTTCCAGAATAAGTAATAACGTAGGTATCTCCATTCTTAAACACAAATGGTCCTTCATTTACAAGTCCCAACTTCTTCTCCCAATCTTGCGAAACTCCAAAGCAAAATGTAAGTGTGTTCTTTTTCATTGTCATTAAATTATCCTCCAACTCTGCAACCCAAATTTCATTTCCATTTGTAAACTGTACAAAGAAAATATAAGGGGTACCATCATCATCAATAAACAAATGATGATCTATAGCTTTACTAGAAAGAATTGGTTTCTTTTCTTCTTGTATAAAAGGACCTTCAGGGCTGTTACTAGTTGCAGCACATATATGTTCATCTGCAGAATAGTACATAATAAATTTATTGTTTCTGAAATAAACTTCTGGTGCCCAAAACCATTTATCAGCATAGCTATCTTTTTTATTTAATGCTAGGTCGTTTGTTTTTAAAGCTGCTTTTTCCCAAACCTTCAGATCGTTAGATTTATAAACAACTATACCGTTTGGAGACATTGTTCCGTAGGCATAATAAAAATCGTCATGTAAAAGGATGTAAGGATCTGCCAATGTCAAATCTTTCTTTTTTATATTATCGTCATTGTGACTTACTTTCTCTTTAACCTCATTACTACAAGACGTAACGAAAATATATAAGAAGAATAATCCTGTTATTTTAAGAAAGATTTTCATGACTTTAATTATTAGTTAATCCTTTCAGTTTAAACTTATATCAACATCAAAATGCACTAGTAAAACAAAACATACTTGGTTATAATAAAGCAGTTTTAGATTCATTTGGTATTAATTGAAATCACATTATTTATTCAAAAAACTTTTCTGTTCTTTCTGTTGACATCATTTCCCAAAGAGAAGCTACTGTCCAACCTGGCGCAAAAATATCGTTATAAAAACCTTTTCCGAAATGACCATAATCCCAGTTAGTGTGTTGTACAACCTCAGGGTAATATCCTTCCTTAGCAATATCGAACATGTGTCCTTTTCGAGGTAATAACTGACTCTTCATAGAACTTTCTATAACATCAGCAAATTCTGAGAAACGTGGTTCTTTTTGTTCTTCGGCCAACCAACGTAATACTTCTAGATATCCAAAAATAAATACATCAACATGATTATTCTCTACAGATACATTTCCCCAACCTCTAGTTTTGAAACCTACATCTCCTAGCATCTGGCCTTCTGCAAAAGGAACATCCCAATTGTAATACCACGATAAAACGAAGTAATTTGCTCTTCCTGCTAATTGGATATATTGTTTTCTTTCCTTCCCTTTTGTTACAAACGACATATAATAGAATGCTGTTGCTGTGTAAAAACTTGCTTCTTTATCTTCGCAATCGGCATCTAAGGTTGAAGAAAAATAGTCTGATTTATCAACAATGTTTTCTTCTAGATATTTAGCCGTTTTACGTGCAGAAGTCAAATATTTTTTATCTCCAAAATACTTGTAAGCCATAGTTAATGGTAAAACTGCAGATGGAGAACTTCCTCCTGAAGGATCAGATTCTATGTAATAAGAATCAAATTTACGTGGAAAACTACCATCGTAGTGTTGAAGTTTTAGCATGTTTGCCAAAATTGACTTCATCTTTACCTCCCATTCTTTATGCTCTCTACCTTGTTTTTTCTCGTAATCTAAATAAAGCAACACTGCATATACTCCTTCCGACTGGCGTCTTATTGAAATGATATCATCTTCGTATGGAGCATCAAAATCAACATACTCTCTGAAAAAACCTGAAGGCTTAAACCCGTGTTTCAAATATGAATCAAATATTGAGTTACCCATTTTTACAAGCTCCTCATCATTTTTACTCTCTCCATATTCGAGAGCATTAAAAGCATTTAACAACACTCTTCCTATAAATCCAACCTCAACAATTTGACGCTTCTCGCAAACTGCAGTTCTTATGTGAGCTCCAGAGAAACCGTGTAAATCAGATTCATCAATAAAACTTTGCTTGTAAAACTTCGTCAATAGTTCTTTAGACTCGGCAGTACTTAGGGCATCTTCTATTTTTTTAGGTTCTAGTACATCATAAGTATATAACCATGTTTCCTTTACAAAAGATTCAAAATTCTTTGTGTTTCCAGTCCTAATCTCATAGTTTAATTCTATGCTTTCGCCTTTTTTAAGTTTTGTAAAGGCCAAAGTAGAAGGCGATAAAATTAATTTTCTAACATAAGTATTAGGAGCTTCTTGATATGGGTATCCAAATTGTAGATATACTTTATTGTTTTTTTCTCCGAAACCAACACTTCCCAAATCAGTTTTACCGTTTAAGATAACTTGCCCGTAAACAGGTACTCCTATTGCATCTTTTTCTAACTTATCTTTTCTTAAAACTGTAACGTACTTACCCGAAGATTCGTCAACTCCACCTGATAGCGGAGAACTTAATCTGTCTTCTCGTACAGTCCAATTATTAGATTCTTTTACTGATGGTGCTCCTTTGGAAGATCTAAGGTTTTTACGATACCAAAATCCTGGTAAAAGGAAATTTGTTTTATCGTAACTCAATTCTGTTATATATCGATTCTGGAGGTTGATATTTACATCTTTATCGCTTTTAATATCAAACTTATAGTAATTACCCTTTTTTGAAGCATTGATTACTACATCTTTTAAATTATCGGAGGTTAACGTCCATTGATTATCTCCTATACTTTCCCATTTTAAATCGTAAGATTCAGCTAAATTACCAGCGCTCTTAACGTAAATAACTGATTCAATATTTTGAGCAAAAATAACTGTACTCAAAACAATTAATACTGCAATAAGTTTTATTTTTATCATAGTAATTGCTTTTAACCTGTGGATATTTTAAAAAAGAGGAAAGCATAATAACTTCCCTCTTAAATTTATTCTTATTCTATTCCAAACTTATAGATAGTCTCTGTGTGATATTTTTCTCCTGGCCTAACAAGGGTTGAAGAAAAATTATCCTGGTTAGGAGAATCAGGGTAATGCTGAGTTTCTAAACAGAAAGCTTCTCTGAACTCGTATTTCTTACCTCCTTTACCTACATCACTTCCATCGAGGAAATTTGATGCATAAAATTGCATTCCTGGCTCTGTAGTATAAACTTCCATTGTACGACCAGATTTTGGTTCCAATACTTTTGCAGCAAGTTTCATCTGTCCATCTTCGCCATTTAGTACCCAGTTATGGTCGAATCCAAAACCATTTTTCAACACTTCATCATCAGCATCTATATTCTTACCCATAGCAGTAGCAGAAATAAAATCGAAAGGAGTTCCTTCTACTTTAGCCAGTTCACCAGTAGGTATCATTGTGTCACTTATTGGGGTATATCTATCGGCATTTATTGTGAGTTGATGATCTAGCACTTTCCCATTACCAGCTCCAAGTAAGTTAAAGAATGAATGATGAGTTAGATTAATAACAGTTGCCTTATCAGTTGTGGCATCATAAATTATTTTCAATTCGTTGTCATCTGTTAGTTCGTAAGTAACGGTAACTTCTACATTACCTGGATAACCTTCGTGCATGTCAGGATCAATGTGCGTTAATTTTAAACTATTTTCTGTTTGTTCTGCATCCCATACAACATCGTTATATCCTACTTCTCCGCCGTGTAATCCATTTGGACCATTGTTTTGTTTTAAAGTATATTCTACTCCATCAATAGAAAATTTTCCATTTGCAATTCTGTTTCCGTATCTACCAATTAAAGCACCGAAGTAAGGGTTTCCCTTTACTGTTTCTTCTAAAGTATCGTACCCCAAAACAACATCTTCGAAATTGCCATCTCTATCGGGTACATTAATTGAAACTACTTTACCACCGAAATTAGTAATGGTAACTTCAACATTGTTTTTATTTTTCAGAGTAAAAAGCTCTACTTTTTTTCCTTGTATTTCCATTGTAGTATTTTATTGATACTGCTATCATAATTAAAATTTTCATGACAGCAACATTAAAAGGTTTAGTTTAAGTTTATTCTATCCCAAACTTATAAATAGTTTCAGTATGGTATTTCTCGCTAGGACGAACTACAGTAGTAGGGAAGTTATTCTGATTAGGAGAATCAGGATAGTGTTGAGACTCTAAACAAAATGCTGTACGGTATGTATATTTCTTACCTCCTTTACCAACATCAGTTCCATCTAAAAAATTCCCAGCATAAAACTGCAAACCTGGTTCAGTTGTGTAAACTTCCATTGTTCTACCTGATTTAGGCTCAACAACTTTAGCCGCTAATGCCATAGTACCATCTTGGTTATTTAAAACCCAATTGTGATCGAATCCAAATCCATTTTTAAGAACTTGATTGTCGGCATCAATATTTTTTCCTATTGGAGTAAGTTTTGTGAAATCAAAAGGGGTTTCAACCACAGGAGCTAATTCGCCAGTAGGAATCATTGTTGTGTCGATAGGAGTATATCTATCGGCTGATATCATTAAATCATGATCTAAAATTGTACCGTTTCCTGCTCCGTGAAGATTAAAGAAAGAGTGGTGAGTAAGATTTACAATTGTTGGTTTATCGGTAGTAGCGTCATAAGTTATTTTTAACTCATTAGCATCAGTTAATTCATAAACAACTGTTACATCTAATCTTCCAGGATAACCTTCGTGCATATCAGGATCTACATGTTTCAGAATTAATTTATTCCCAACTTGCTTAGCATCCCAAACAAAATCGTTATACCCTACCAAACCTCCGTGAAGAGCGTTGTAATCATTGTTAGTCTTTAAAGTGTAATCATTTCCATCAATAGAAAATTTACCTTTTGCTATACGGTTACCATATCTCCCAATTAGCGCTCCAAAATAAAGGTTTCCTTTTACCGTTTCCTCAATATTATCGTATCCCAAAACTACATCTTCGAACTTCCCATCTCTATCAGGAACATTTAAAGAAACTACTTTACCTCCAAAGTTTGTGATTGTCACAATAACATTGTTCGTGTTTTTCAATGTGAAAAGCTTTGCCATTTTCCCATTAACATCCATTTCCCAATTGTTCTTAACTTCCTTTTTTGTTGCTTTTTCTTTACTCACATCGTTGTTACATGC
>JADGDT010000012.1:0-12016 GCA_016744755.1 Ichthyobacteriaceae bacterium
TCTACGCACGGGGCGACGACGGCGCAAATTCATAGCACAACGACGAGTAGGAAACCCGGCTGGAGTAATATTTGTATGTGCTATTGTGTTAATCACTTTGTTTATTTTTGATTGTGTAAAATTAACATTGATTTCTTAATTGCAAAAATTAATAACATAAAAATAGCGCTTTAGTGTAAATTGATTTCAGTTTACCTAGATACTTGATGTTAAAATACTAATATGTAATTAAATATGGATTTTTTAATTAAAAAATAAAACTTCATATAATCATAAACTTTATTTCTTTAATAATACCTTCATATTTTTCAGAATTATTCTATCATTTTAAGCTTTACATCGCTTGTTTTTATATATCCTAAATTAATAATTGAATCGTTTTTTAATTGAGTCTTAGTAATTACAAAGTATGAGAATTTAGGGAATTTAGAAGACTTAAAATCATCAACATAGTTTTTAAAAATTTCATCACCTTTATATATTTCTACATCATCTATGGTATAAAACTGACTATCAAATATATTTAACTCCTTAATCTCTTTATTTACTAATTTTACAATAATAAACTCATTAGTTATAATATTTGTTTTTTTATGCTCTATAAATTTATTTACATTTTTAGCATTCAACAACACTGTTGATGAACTATAAATTTCAGCACCCTTACGGTATACACCTCTCTTATCTATAATTAGATGTTCTGGTATTGAGTTTAACCCAAATAATATTTTTGTTTTAGCTACATTTTTTGTTATTAATTGGACTCCTTTAGGTAAATTTTTTTCTAAATATTGAGACCATCTTCTTTTATTATCATCAAGAGAAATATCTACAAAAACGACATCAGGGTTATTTGCAAACTCTTTTTTTAATTTTTCAAGATCTTGCTTTTCTTCTAAACAGCCTTTACACCATGTGGCCCAAAATGTCACAAAAACTGTTTTATTTTTTAGATACTGTAACCTATAGTCGTTATTATTGATATCAGCAAAAACATCATCAGGGAGCATATTCAAACTGTTTTTAGAAAAATCCCAGATAATTTTACTATTTTCTAAATTGCCGTTAAAATAACTTATATGTTTTTCATTTCTTATAATTAATGGCTGTGAAAAAAGAAAAAATACAAATAAAGAAGTCATAAACACTAAAGAAAATAATCTATACTTTTTGTTAAATTCTTTTCTTGTAATAAATAGACTTATTGACGCAAATAGAATAATAAAAAAGAAAAAGGGAAAGTAAAAATATTTTAGATAAACAAACAATAGAATAGAAATATACAGAAAAGGAATAAGTTTTAGAGGTGAATTCCTATTTATAAAACCTGAAAGAATAAATCCTAATGCACTTATCAATAAAGGAAACCATTTTAGCACTAGGTAATCATGAATATAAATTACATCATTTACTATATATATAATAATGTAGAAAGGAATTAATATCGAAACTATTCCAGCTATAATTTTAAATGTAACGGTTATTGATTCTTTCATTAAAAATACTATTTAATTATTTTCAATCTTATTTTTTTAAAAAAATTACTCAATATTAATACTTAAATCGTTCTCAACCTTAGTAAGCATATCCCACCCGTATTTAATTACAAAAATATCGCTGTTTGGATAAACATATTCCTCGGTATAAACACTTTCATCCATTTCTCTATCGCGGTAGGCTTCATATTTCATTTTTCCTTTCATCTTCCAACCATTCACACCTTGGGTAACTTCTATTTTAAAGCTTGAAAGTTCTACTTTTGTATTTCTAAAAGCTGTAATTATTTCGTTTGAATTTGATATTTCAATTTTGTATCCATTTTTATTGAGTACGCTAACAATGTCCATAGTTGAATACTCATTTGACAGACTAACTATCATTTCAGATTCTTTCATCTTAGTTACGCCACACGATGTGGTAGCAGAAAAGATTACAGATACAGCTATTATTAGTAACAAAAAATTATTTTTCATACTTCAAAATATTATTAATAATTACAACAATTACGTTAGAAACAAATCTATATAATTTCTTTACTAACTCTATCAATAAGGCCTATTATTTATTAATGCAAAATAGTATCTTTGCAAACTATAATTTTTGAATTTAAAAAAATTGAAAGAGATACTAAATACTCCTATTTTCAAGGCTATCAACAAATCTGCAGAAGAGATTGGAGTTGAAGCGTATGTAATTGGTGGCTTTGTAAGAGATTTTTATCTGAAGCGTGGAAATGCAAAAGATATTGATGTTGTTGCCATTGGAAGTGGAATTGAATTAGCTAAAAAAGTTGCTGATAATTTACCTGGCAAAAATAAGGTTCAAGTTTTTAAGAACTTTGGAACTGCCATGGTGAAACATAACGATATAGATATAGAATTTGTTGGTGCTCGTAAGGAGTCTTACAGAACAGATAGTAGGAAACCAATTGTTGAAGACGGAACTTTGGAGGACGATCAAAACCGTAGAGATTTCACAATAAATGCTCTTGCTTTTGGACTGAACGATAATAATTTTGGAGAATTATTAGATCCATTCGAGGGGTTAGAAGATCTTGAAAATAAAATTATTAGAACTCCTCTTGATCCTGATATCACTTATTCTGACGATCCTCTTCGTATGATGAGAGCAATTAGATTTGCTACTCAACTAGATTTCGAAATAGAAAAAGAATCTCTAGATTCAATTACTAAAAACAGAGATAGAATTAGTATTATTTCTAAGGAAAGAATAAGTGTTGAATTGAATAAAATCATACTTTCTGAAAAACCGTCAAAAGGATTTATTCTTCTTCACAAAACAAAATTATTAAATAAAATATTACCTGAGTTGCTTTTGTTGCAAGGAATAGAAGAAGTTGAAGGACAGACTCACAAAGATAATTTTTATCACTCATTAGAGGTTCTTGACAATATTTGTAGAGAAACCGATAATCTTTGGTTACGTTGGTCGGCATTGTTGCACGACATTGGTAAAGCACCAACAAAGCGTTTCGATAAAAAAATAGGATGGACTTTTCACGGACACGAATTCAAAGGAATGAAAATGGTTCCTAAAGTCTTCAAAAGATTGAAATTACCTTTAGGTCCTGACTTGAAATTTGTTCAGAAAATGATAATGATGTCATCAAGACCAATAATTATTGCAGATGACATTGTTAGCGATTCGGCAGTTAGAAGATTGCTTTTTGATGCAGGCGACGATATAGAATCACTAATGACTTTATGTGAAGCTGACATCACTACAAAGAATCCTAGGAAGATGAAGAAGTACAAAGGTAACTTCCAACTTGTTAGGATAAAAATGAAGGAAGTTGAGGAAAGAGATAAAGTTAGGAATTGGCAACCACCAATTACTGGCGAAATGATTATGGAAACTTTCAACATCACCCCATCTAGAGAAGTTGGAGATATTAAGCTAGCAATAAGAGAAGCTATTTTAGATGGCGATATTTCTAACGATTACGACGAAGCTTTTGCTTTGATGATAAAAAAAGGAGCAGAATTGGGATTGACCCCTGCTAAATAAATATTAAGTGATTAATAAATTATATGATTAGTTCAACCTGATTACCTAATCTTACTAATCTTATAATCAAAAAGAATAAAAGGCGATTGCCACAAAAACATAAATTATGATTTATAAATTCAGAATTGTTTTAGACCTTAATGAAGCTGATGTATTTAGAGATGTAGAGATTGAAGATAATGCTTCTTTCGAAGATTTGCACAATGCAATCGTTCAAGCTTGTGAGTTAGACGGACAACAAATGGCATCTTTCTACGTGAGTAATGATGCTTGGGAACAGAAAGAAGAGGTTACCCTTTTCGATATGTCTGATGGTCCTAAAACTGATGATGCTAAAAAAATAATGTCTGATTGGGCAATACATGAACTTACAAACGAAGTTTCTCACAAATTGCTTTACATCTACGATTTCTTAAGTATGTGGACTTTCTATGTTGAATTACTAGACATTCACGAGATAGAAGCTAGTGTTGATTATCCACGCATGGTTGCCTCTGTAGGACTTATGCCAGAAGATGCTCCTGATAAAGAATTTACATCTGATGATCCTGAAAAAGAACTAGATAAATTCGATGTTTTCGATGGGGATGATTCTTTCGATCAAGCAGGATATGATGAATTTGATGATACTTGGAATTAAAATTTACTTCCCGCAGATGTACGCAGATTTTATCCACGTACATCTGTAAAATATGTGGGCAAGATATCCTAATTTATCAATTTGCACTAGGAATACTCCCAAAAGGAATTTGTGTAAACCCTTCTGCTATTTGATTAATGCCTTCTTTCAATTTTTTACCAACCATCATTTTCATCATCATATTCAACTCGGTATGTATTGTTAAACGAAGTTTTGAATAGAAGTTATCTACAGGTAGTATCTGTATCCAAATTGTAAAATCAATAGGCCCAGCATCGTTCGATATTTTTAAAGATTTTAGTTCTTGTCTTTCAACAATTCTCAACCCAATCTTACCAACAGGCGAAATCGTAAAACTACAAGAATCTCTATCGGCAGTAAAATTTTCTATATTAAATTTATCTGCTTTATCTCCCATTTGTTGCTTTGCTTGCTCCAAATTATCAGGGTTAAACAGAGAGTTTAAAAATTCTAAATTCGATAATCTATCGTAAACAATATCGTTACTCCAACTTAGGATTTTCACATCACTTACGTATTTTTGTACGCCCATTTTATTTTCAATTATCTATAAAAATCAACAATCCTAATATTATTTAACTGTCAATTTAATCAATTCTATTTTTTGCTTTTCCTAGTGGTTTACCATAAAGGTCATATTCACCAGCATCAAGTATTTCTACATCAATAAATTCTCCCAAGGAAACGTAGTAATCATCTTTAGAAATAAGCACCTCATTATCTACATCTGGTGAATCGTGTTCTGTACGACCAATGAAGTTAACCTCGTCTACTCTATCAAAAATACATCTGAAAGTTTTACCTATTTTCTCCTGATTCAACTCGAAAGAAACCTGAGCTTGAATCTCCATAATTTCGTTTACACGATTTTGCTTTACTTCCTCATCTACATCATCTTCCAAACTAAAAGCAGGGGTATCTTCTTCGTGAGAGTAAGCGAACACACCTAATCTATCGAAACGCATTTCTCTAACCCACTCTTTCATTTCTTCAAAATCTTCCTGAGTTTCTCCAGGATAACCAGCTATCAAAGTTGTACGTATAGTCATATTAGGAACCATATCTCTAAACTTTGCTAAAAGCTTATTTGTCTTTTCCATAGTTGTACCTCTACGCATAGATTCCAACAATCTTGTAGAGCTGTGCTGAAGTGGTATATCTAAATAATTACAAACTTTAGGCTCATCCCTCATCACTTCCAAAGCATCCATAGGAAAACTAGTTGGATAAGCATAATGCAAACGTATCCATTCTATTCCTTCAACATTTGCAAGCTCTCTCAACAAATCGGCTAACTTACGTTCTTTGTACAAATCAAGTCCGTAGTAAGTTAAATCTTGTGCGATAAGAACTAATTCTTTAACTCCTGATTTCGCTAACTTTTTAGACTCTATTACTAACTCATCCATTGGTACAGAAACATGACCCCCTCTCATTAAAGGAATGGCACAAAAAGAACAAGACCTATCGCAACCTTCCGAAATTTTAAGGTAGGCATAGTGTTTTGGAGTTGTTGTCATCCTTTCTCCTACAAGTTCTTTTTTGTAATCAGCTCCAAGAGCTTTTAATAATTGAGGTAAATCGTGAGTACCAAAATACTGGTCTACATTTGTAATTTCAGCTTCTAAGGATGGTTTATATCTTTCCGATAAACAACCGGTAACAAATACCTTATCTATTTCGCCGGCCTCTTTAAGGTTAACAAAATCAAGAATTGTATTTATAGATTCCTCTTTAGCATCTCCAATAAACCCACAAGTATTTATTACTACAATATTTCCATCGGTATCATCTTGCGAAACTTCCATCTCGTTGGCCGTCAACTGACCCATTAATACTTCAGAATCGTAAACGTTTTTTGAACAACCAAGTGTTACAACGTTAATTTTATTTTGTTTTGCTGATTTTGTTCTCATGTCTTGTGGCTTTTAGCTCTTGGCCGTTAGCCATTAGCTTTTGTGTGTTGCGAATTGCGAATTACTAGTTACTAGTTACTAGTTACTAGTTAACTATTCCCTAAAAACTTTACGGACTCAAAACTTTTTAACTCCCAACTGTTAACTGCAATTTATTTCTTAAAGAAAGAATCTACAAATTCATACTTATTGAAAACTTGTAAGTCTTCCAACCCTTCTCCTACTCCAATATACCTAACAGGTATTTTAAATTGATCCGAAATCCCTATTACAACTCCTCCTTTTGCTGTTCCATCAAGCTTTGTAACTGCCAATGACGTTACCTCTGTAGCAAGTGTAAATTGTTTAGCTTGTTCAAAAGCATTTTGCCCTGTTGACCCATCTAATACCAACATTACATCATGAGGTGCATCTGGAATAATCTTTTGCATTACGCGTTTCACCTTAGAAAGTTCATTCATTAAATTCACTTTGTTGTGTAAACGTCCTGCTGTGTCTATTATTACAACATCTGCGCCTTCTGCTTTTGCAGACTCAAGAGTGTCAAATGCAACCGATGCTGGATCGGAACCCATTTGCTGCTTAACTACTGATACACCGACACGGTTCGCCCAAATCTCGAGTTGCTCAATAGCTGCTGCTCTAAAAGTATCTGCAGCCCCCAAAACAACTTTGTATCCTTTTTTATTTAACTGATATGCAAGTTTCCCAATGGTTGTGGTCTTTCCTACTCCATTTACACCTACCACCATTATTACATAAGGTCTATTTTCTACTTTCGGTATAAAAATTTCAGTTTCATTACCAACATTGGTTTCTGAAAGTAATCCTGCTATTTCTTCTCTTAGAATTTCGTTTAATTCTGAAGTACCAAGGTATTTATCCTTCTCTACTCTTGCTTCAATTCTATCTATAATTTTTAGGGTAGTGTCTACCCCTACATCCGAAGAAACAAGAACTTCTTCTAAATCATCAAGAACATCTGCATCAACAGTAGATTTTCCAGCAACAGCTTTAGATAGTTTAGAGAAGAAAGATGTATTAGTTTTCTCTAATCCTTTATCTAAAGTGTCTTTCTTTTCTTTAGAAAAAATATTACCGAAAATACCCATAGTAATTTATATTTTTAAAATATTGATTATCAAGTTTCACAAGCAAAAATAGGTAAAGTTTCAGCCCTAATTTTGCAAGATGTAAATAAACGAAATTTATTCCAATCAGTTAATGTTTTAATTACACAATGAGTAAATGATTGAATAGATAAAGTTGATAAAATTAGGAAGAAGTATTTTACCTGAATTTTGGTTAATCCACATCTGTACACCCCAGATAGAAGTGATAGCTTTTAAATAACTTACTGTCCTTAATAATTTCAAACAAAAAAAAGCTACCCTATAAAGGTAGCCTCTTCAATAAAAATATTGTAATAAAAAATTACACTCCTAACTCTTTAACTACTCTTTGTATTTTAGCATCTTGAATTTCTTCTGTTGATTTAAATGCTTCTACATTTTCTAAAGTAGTTTTTACACTAATGTAGAACTTAATTTTTGGTTCTGTACCAGATGGACGTGCTGCAACCTTAGTACCATCTTCGGTGTAAAGTATAATTACATTACTACTTGGTATTGTAATCTTTGTTTTTTCTCCAGTAATTAAGTTTGTTGAAATTGACTGTCCGTAATCTTCTACTCTTACTACTTTTGAACCATCAATAGTAGCTGGTGGGTTCTCACGGAAATCAACCATCATCTGTGCTATTTCATCTGCACCGGTAATTCCTTTTTTCACTAAAGCAATTAAATGCTCCTTGAAAAAACCTGTTTTTGTATAAGTCTCTAATAGCTCATTGTAGAAACTACTTCCTTTAGATTTTGCCCAAGCACCAATTTCGGCAGCTAAAAGAGTTGCAGTAACAGAATCTTTATCTCTAACAAAATCGCCTACCATAAACCCGAAACTCTCTTCTCCTCCACCTACAAAGGCTTGTTTTCCTTCAGCTTCACGAATCATATCAGCAATCCACTTAAATCCTGTAAGACCTACTTTACACTCTACGTTATAAAGTTTAGCTATCTCAAAGAAGATATCGGATGTTACAATTGTTGATCCAATAAATTCGTTCCCAGTAAGTTTACCTGCTTCTTTCCAACGTTCTAAAAGGTACATTGTAAGAACAGTGTTTGCTTGATTACCATTCAATAATTTCATGTTACCCTCGTAATCTCTAACAGCAATACCTATTCTATCCCCATCAGGATCGGTACCAATAACCATATCAGCTCCTTTTTCCTCTGCCAAAGCAGTTGCCATTGCCAAAGCTTCTGGCTCTTCAGGATTAGGAGACTTTACCGTAGGGAACATTCCATCAGGAATCATTTGTTCCGCTACTGTGTAAACATTTTTAAATCCTGCTTTTTCTAATGTAGGTATTACTCCTACGTGAGAAGTACCATGAATTGGAGTAAAAACAAGTTTAAAATCGTCATACCCATCTGTAGTATATTGTCCATTTTCTACACATGCATCAACAAAAGCCTTATCTACTTCCTCTCCTATTATTTCAATTAAATCCTCATTTTCAGGATCAAATTTAATTTCTTCAACTTTTACATTTTGCACTTCGGTTATAATACCACCATCATGAGGTGGTACTACTTGAGATCCATCTTCCCAATATGCTTTGAAACCATTGTACTCTGGTGGATTATGTGATGCTGTTAATACAATACCACTCTTACATCCTAAATGACGAACTGCAAAAGAAAGCTCTGGCGTAGGACGGAAGGATTCAAATAGATAAACTTTAATTCCATTAGCGGCTAAAACTCTAGCTACAATTTTAGAGAAAACATCACTATTGTTTCTGACATCGTAAGCTACTGCTACACTAATTTCCCCTTCGAACTGAGTTAGTAGATAATTAGCTAAGCCTTGTGTAGCGGCTCCTAACGTATATTTATTCATACGATTAATTCCAGCTCCCATAACACCTCTCATTCCTCCAGTTCCAAACTCAAGTTCTTTATAAAAAGCTTCAATTAATCCTTCTGGATTGTTATCTATCAACTCTTGTACCTCAGCTCTTGTGTTTACATCGTAACTTTCGGATAACCAAAGTTTAGCTCTATCTAATATTTTCTTATCTACAGTAGTTCCCATATCTATTTATTATTATTTTTAAATGCGACCACAAATTTAAAGTTAAAAAGTATAATTACTATTAATTCTATAATAATAATTATACTTTTTGACAATATCTATTCAGCTATGTAGTGGGATTACTTACTCTGATGAATTTTTTATTCGTATTACACTCCCATTTCGTGAAGTTTCTTTAATTAGTTCTGGGTTTCCTTTGTAAAATACTTCTCCTGTGCCACTAATATCTACATCTAAATAATCTTTGGAAAATACTGTAGAAGAAATTGATCCAGAAAGATCTAAAGAAACACTTTCGCTATACAAGTCTAAACTATTGAAATCGCCATAGCCCGCCATATCTAGATCTAACGACTGTGTAATGCCTCTAAGATTAACACTGTTGCTTCCTGCTAACTCAAGAGATATTGAATTTGAATTAATATTCATATCTATGTCACATGCTCCAGCTCCAACAACATTAAGCCTTGTAACAGCAATAACGTTTGAACTTATTAGGTCTATTGAACCTACCATGGTAATCTTCTCTATATTTTTTACAGTAACGTAAATTTCATTAGCATTGCTATGTTTAACACTCGATATGTTATTAATGTACAATATATCTCCTTCTATTTCTGTTACTATATTATCCAATAAGTTATCATCCATCTTTAAAAACAACTTATAATTGTTTCCCTGCTTTATGTTTAACTTATACTTTCCCCCTATAGATATACTAGTAAATTCAGTTATTGGTCGAGATTCAGTTATTACAACTCCGCTACCTTCAATACCATCTATATTACATGAACCAAGAATGGTAATGAATACTAGTAAATAAATGTATATCTGCTTTTGGAATATCATTTCTATTGATTCAATTTATACAAAATTCATAAATAATTTCTACCTGTATCATAATTTATTGTTAAATAATACAATTTCACCCAAAATAAAATCCTTTAATCCCCCATAAAAATCTAGATACACAGACTTTAATTAGATTAATTTTAAATTATGATTTTTATATGTAAGATTTAGCCATATGTGAAAAAATGTAAATAATTTAGCATTTCTAAAATTTGAAATAAAATAATATCAATTTATCTAATTATTTGAGCTATGGCTTTATTTATTAACGAAGATTGTATCGCATGTGACGCATGTGTATCAGAATGTCCTAACACAGCTATTTACTCTCCAGATGAGGAGTGGTCTTTTGCTGATGGAACAAATGTAAGTGGTGAAATCACTTTGACTAACGGAACTACAGTAGATGCTGATGAAATGAATGAGCCTCAATCTGATGAGTTCACTTTCATTATTGCTGATAAATGTACTGAATGTAAAGGTTTCAACGATGAGCCTGCTTGTGTTGATGTATGTCCTACTGATTCTATACACGTTATGGAAGATAGAGATGAAGACGAAGCTACTTTGTTGAAAAGAAAAGAGATATTACACGGATAATTAATTTGAGGTAACTCTTATTAACGTGTATATTTAAAATCCCCTAAGTCTGATGACTTAGGGGATTTTTTTGAATCTTATTTATTATAAGCTTTAACTCTATTCTGAAAAATAGATTTAACTATAAATGTCAAATCATATTATTTAAACTGCACTTTTATGAGATGATATCATTTTACATCTTTCAGAATAAGGAACTATTTACGATACTCCTCTTGTTTAGTCAGACAATATCACCCTTTGTGTAGATCTTCCTTTTTCAGATATAAATTCTAAAATATAAACCCCATCAGGTAAAAAAGTTAAAATTTCAATTTCTTTTACAGAATCGTATGTTTTATTTAAAACAGATTGTCCTTTTAAGTTAAATAGATTTATTTCAACATCTTTCAAGTTTTCTGATGATTTCAGGTAAAGTGTTTTATTATATGAATAAACTTTAACATTAAGAAGTTCTTCCTTTTCTACTAGCACATCTTTTGTAAAATGAATTGTAAATCTTCCTGTTTCATCTTCTCCTTTTGTATAATTAAATATATAAGTCCCTTTTGTTAAGTCAGTAAATATTCCTTCTTGTTTATCTTCTAATACAATAGTTTCAAAATCAGCGACATCTTTTATTGATAAAGAAACCTCTCCATCAACACGCATAAAAAAGCCTAATTCTATAGATTCTACTTCTGGCGTTTCACACACCGCTAATTTTTTATCATCAGAAGCTATAAAAGATACTACTGGCGATGCTCCAAACGAATATAATTTATATGCATCGTAACCATTGTCAAATGCCTCAGTTAAATCATTATTAACCTTAAAATATGATTTATCAATGTAATTGTTACTTACAGCATCTAACTCAAAGTAGTTATTTGGTAAGACTTGTTGTTTTTTATTGAATCCATTACTTGTGTTTAGTGTTTGTGCAGTAGTACCAATATCTAATGTTCTATTTACATTTCCATCTACAACAACTCCAAATGCTTGCGTAACACTTATAATATTGGCATTAGCTTCATTACCTACTCCATCTTTTATGTATGTTTTCCAACCATCAACATAAGAGTCTTCTCCTGTATTTCCTTGCTTATTACCAACATAATAGTACATGGTGCTACCAATAACACTATGATTATATCTTTCTAACTCGTCGAAATTAAGATTTGTTGTGAATGGGTTTCCAATTAAGTTAAATCCTGCAGGTAATCCAAAGTATGTATTTCCTACACCTGATTTAAGAGATACTGATTTATTTGCAGTATTAATAGATCCAACTAATTCTATTGGATTAGAAACAGTA
>JADGDT010000012.1:12116-26639 GCA_016744755.1 Ichthyobacteriaceae bacterium
GGTAATCCAAAGTATGTATTTCCTACACCTGATTTAAGAGATACTGATTTATTTGCAGTATTAATAGATCCAACTAATTCTATTGGATTAGAAACAGTACCTGCAATTCCTTTTGTACCATCGTAACGAGAAACATAACCTTGACCCAAATTCAAATCTTCTGTCTTTGATCTATATCCAAAAAAGTCTCCTCCAACAGGCTCATAATAATTAAAGAAATGCCCCGTAAAAGCACCAGATTGGGCAGTAATAACTGGCGATGATACTAGTTGCCATTTATTCTCATTAGGATCTGTTCCTGCATCTCCATCATCAGTAGCAGGATCACCATCAGATTGGTCAATGTATCGCTGTACTGTCATAGTACTTGATCCTCCATTAGTAATTGCTCCTTCAACTTTTACTAATCCTGTTGATGATGAATTGGATTGAATTGTAAAGGTTCCATTATTAGTTATATCACCTGACACTTCAAATTTTGTAGTTGTCCCAATGTTTAATATACCTCCTACTTCTGTTTCTACATTTTTAACTTCTGCATTTTCACTTAAAACTATACTGCCGTCAGCAGTTGATTTTACAAGTAATTTATATGCTCCATCTGTAGAAGAAGGAGAATTTGAAGTCCCTGAACCATTATACCATCTTGTATCGTCTAAAACTATAGTATCAAAGTATTCTATAGAAAAATAATCTCCATCATTAAAGGTAACGTTATTAGCTACGTACTCTCCTCCAACTAATTCTAATTCGTGAAAAGTTTTTACAGATAAATCGGAACTGGCAACAGAAAACTTAAGAGTTGTACCTACAGCCATAGTAGGTAGTGTTAAATCACTTGCTTTTATAACTACTGATACTGATCCTAAATCGCCACGTTTGCTTACACGCCAAATACAATTTACACGTTCTAAGTAATCTGATGCTACTGTTGAAAAATTATAAGTTGGAGCGTTTATATATTGTCCCCAAAAAAGATATTCGTTATTATCTAAATCACTTGGAGTATTTATTCTGATAATACCTTCGCCTTTAGAATCGCTATGGCTACTACCATCATCTGCCTGCCCTATCCCTGCAACTTTAAAATCATAATTACCATTTGCAGGGTTGTCATTAGTATAAATATCATCAGCATCAAGAGAAATACCATACTTAGCTCCCAAATAATTACTAACAATAATCTGGTTTACTTTACTTAAAAATCTATTAAAAACAATTACTTCAGCAAAATCTCCATCGTGTGCTTGTGCGTCATTATACCCAGAATCAACTCCATCTTGTTCTCCTCCTATTGAAAAAGAACCTCCTTGTGTTATAGATGTTCCTGCTTTAAAGCCTGTTGAGTGATGAGCCACATTACCCTCTTTCCATAAATCTACTTGTCCATTAGAACTCTTCCAATTACTACTCACTATATGCCAAGCATTATCACTATTATTAACACTTGTGTTATGTTCTGAACCCCTGTAAATAGATAGGTTACTACTATTAAAAACAAGAAAATCATTATCTGAAGATGAACTTGCATAAGACAAAACACCATCATTTGAATCAGCAGTCTTATTTACAAATATCGCTGTAATCTCTGTTGTAGGGAAAGTGTTAAAACTAGTTTTTCTAATTCTTTCATTATTAGCTCCATCAAACCTTACTACAGGAAATCCGTTAACTATATTAGTATTGAAAGTTGGATCAAACGAACTACTAGGTTGATCAACATCATTAGTGTTTCCTGAAAAATCTGTCCATATAGGTATTCCAGTTCCATCAGCTTGTGATAAATCTTCGGATCTTAACCACAAAACATTAAAAAATGAACTTCCTACCCCTCCTGGACCTGTGTAACCACTCATTGATAAAGATGTAAATTCTAATGAAAAATAATCATTATTGTTAAGGGGAACTATTGCTACATATTCTACACCAGAAAGAGTCATTGGATAAGATGTTTTTGTAGAAAAATCAGAGTTACTATCAACTACCATATTAAGTACATCGCTAGTAGATAAACCAGAACCAGCTAAATCAGATTGTTTAATAGTAACTTTTACTGTACCTAAATCATTTTGCTTTGAAACTCTCCATTTACTATCTAACTTGAATAAAGAACCATCAATAGATGTAAAAGTATATTTAGAATCATGAATTGTTTCTTCTCCCCAAAACAAGAAATCATTATTGGATAAAGAACTTGGGGTATTTATTTTTATAATTCCAGTACCTTGTGAGTCTGTATGATTATCAGATGCAGTTAGTTGTCCTATTCCTGCAACATTATGATCGAAATTTCCATTTACAGGCTCATCTTGTGTGTATAAGTCATCAGCAGATAAAGACGTTCCATATTTTGCAGATAAATAATTATCTATAATTATACGTTGTGTATTATTTACTACAGCATCAAACATTATTATTTCGCCAATATTTCCTTCGAAAAAATACTCTGGCTCTATTTCATTTCTTCCTGCACCAACTAAAAATGGTTTTGATGTATTCAATTTAATCCTTATTGTTCCTGTAGCATCTAAATTATTATTTATATAAAGTCTCTTTTTAGTAGTAGCATCATTATCATAAAAAACAGATTGTGTTGCCCAAATACCTGCTGTTGAAATATTATTACCCGTAGTATTCCATCCTCCATTAGCATTAGGATTGGTTGTATGAGTACCAGTCCAATAATGCCAATATTGCTACTTGGTCTTGAATATAACATAAAACCTCGTTGAGGATAATCATCTCTATTTGAAAAAACAGCTTTATATCTACTAGGTGTAGATGACATAACTTTATTAGCTGTAAATACACTAAAATAAAGTGGATTCAATACTAATTCAAATGATTTTTCAAAGAAATCAGTACCACCGAAGGTATAAGACTTGTATCCATTAACATCTGTATTTAAAGGAGCACCTGTTCCTCCAGTAAAATCATATCCTTTACCTGAATCATCATTCCACGATGTATTACTATTAGAATTACTATTGGCATTAAGCCATAGAACTAAATTAGATGTACCGTCTGCTTTTCCTACTCCTCCAGGTCCTGTTTGTGCAAATGAACTAAATGACCAAAAAAATGCAATAATTAGAGTTATTTTATAGATGTACTTATTTTTCATATGATGATTTCTAAATAGTTAAAAGATAGTTGTTCAATACTTAATTAATCGTATAATATTGAACACTACAATGATATATGTTTTTATTGAATTTTACGCCACCAAAAGCGTAGTATTCTACTTACTTAAATAGAGAGATAGCCTATTATAAATAGCGATATTTTCTTTGATAATTTGACATAAAAAAGCTGATAATATACTTTTAAAGTAAATTATCAGCTTTTAAAAAAATTTTGATTTTATCTTTGACTACTTAGATTCTCCTTCTAAAAACTCTTTCATAGCACTAAGAGCCTTAGTTCCGTAAACAATAGAGGGAGCTCCTCCCATCATTACACTTACACCAATAGTCTCGGCAATTTCGCCTACAGTAGCTCCTTTTTCTAGAGCTTCTTTGGTATGAGAGATTATACATCCCTCACAACGTATTGCAATAGATATTCCTAAAGCAATAAGTTCTTTAGTTTGATGCGAAAGTGTTTCATCTTTTGCAATAGCCTGATGCATTTTATTGAAACTGGTTAATGTTTGAGGAATAACTGCTCCTAAATCCATCATACCTTGCATTAACTCATTGTACTTCTGTTCTGACTTTGTCATAACCATTAAATTTTAGTTATACAAAAATACTAAAGAATAAAAGCTATTCCTAAT
Organism: Ichthyobacteriaceae bacterium; assembly: GCA_016744755.1. Classification (GTDB taxonomy): domain Bacteria; phylum Bacteroidota; class Bacteroidia; order Flavobacteriales; family JADGDT01; genus JADGDT01. Next base: position 15,895 of record JADGDT010000012.1, read on the forward strand.
CATGATTTCAATAGTTATAAATAATTTACTCTCTAAAAGCATTTAATAACATCAATATTTTTACAAAAAATAAAACCCGAATAAATCGGGTTTTATAAATTATTGTTTTCAATTTACTAATCGTCGTCACAAACTACAGAGTGAGCAATAAACCATATCCCATCACCATCGTTATCTGTTAAATCAAAGTTTAAGGTAAACTGAGTCTCTTCTCCTCCATTTAAATTCTCAAACACTCCAGAGGAAGCAGAATCACCATACTTAAATTGCCCATTTGCAGTGCCAGTTGGTTTTGTATCCATTGCAAAGAGATGTAATTCATCCATAACATAACCAGAATCCATGCTATAAGTAACGTTAACACTATTTCCATCTTTGGTAACTGATAAATCTCCTACAAGATATCCTTTACTTGTATCATTTTTACCTGCAGCTGCCCAAATATCATACGTATAAGTGCCATCATCTTTTATGTTACCTGCCCAACCCCATTTTGCTGTAATTGATAACATAGGGTAACCTTCAGGGTTATCTGAGCTTTTATTCGTTAAAACATATCCTATTTCTAAATCTGAATCTGAAGTTTCTATATTTTCAAATTTAGCAAAAGCTGTTTCACAGGCTTGAGGATCTTCAGTATCTGTACAAATTCCATATGCAAAAACATAAACACCATCATCTCCCGTAATATTTATATAATCATCTTCTGCCGAAAATTGTTGAGTTATGTATGGAGAAGAATCATAGTTACCGTCAGGCATCATCAAGAAAATTTCAAAAATATAATTATCATCTTGTCCAACAAAATCTGGATATTCTATACAAAGTGGTACACCTTCACCTTTCCAACTTAAATTAGAATTAACACTTTCATCATTCACTATAACTCCATTTTCTGTTTTAATTATAACCTTGAAAATAGCTGGGAAATCATATCCATCATAATCTTGTTCAAAATAAGGTGATTGGGCTTCGTGCCACTCAACATAATCGTCAACACAAATATCTCCAAAGAAACATAGTGTTTTAATTTCTACACGGTTATAGTCAAACCAATTGAATCCAAAATCCTTGTAACTGTAATCTTGCCAGCAAAGCACATCAATATTTAATTTGCTTTTTTCGAATGGAGCAACAGTAAAATCAAGGCTAACACCTTGTAAACCAAATAAATTAGCATAATATGACCCTGAAATAGGTGCTGCCCAAATTAATTCATCTGTAGCAGTGTACACTTTAAAATCTTGCAGTGTGTAATTATCTGCATCTAATTTCAGAACTTGAGTTTCTGTTCCATCATTCAACCCTGCAAGTACATTTAACTTATAATCAACACCACTAATTTTAGCTATAACATAGGCTGGCAAATCATCTTTACAGACAGGTATTCTATCGTCTTGTGGATTAACCGCTTTTTTAGAACTATTTGTAACGTTTTGGATTTTAAAAGAGACTGATTGTAGATCGTCAGCTTGTTTTTCACACGAAGAAAAACTAAGGATTAGAAGTAAGATAACTAGGAAAGTTGCATATCTTTTGAATCTGTACATAATTAGTAATGTTTTGTGGTTGTTGTTTTTTTGATTTAGTAAATATAGGAATTTTCTTACACAACTACAATTGTTTGACAAATTTTTACTTCTCTAATATTCACAAAATCAAAACAATAACAATAAAGAACAAAGAACAAAAAAAAGGAGGTATAATTGCCTCCTTTAAATATTCAAAATTTTAGCACTTTAATTAATTGCTTCCTGCATAGGGTTAGAATACGGTCTCAGTCTATTCTTATAAACCTCGAATCGAGATTTAGTAGCTTTTTCTGGCCAAGAATTATTTTCAACATTTATATCTGATGTTTCTTGTAATCTGTCAATTTCTATTGAAGCCAACTTTTTATCGAAATAAAATACTTTCACAATTTCTTTTTGGTTAAATCTCCATATTTGAGCAGGTAATTTTTCATCTAACTCTGTACCATCATCAAAAGTAAAGTGTAACAAAATTGGCATAATTAACTTACCATTATTCTTAATTTTCAATTCGTAAAAATAACTGTCGTCTTTCATTGCTCCCTGCTCTCCTTCTTCTGTTTGGGTTTTCATATATTCATAACCATTCAGGTCGCTTTCCGAAACGGCATATTCATCATAAGAATTATAAAAATCTAATGCTGATGTATCTTTTTCTACATACATCTGTATTTTAGATTCTCTATTTCTTTTAGTAGTAATACCCTCAAACTCTTCTGTACTTTTACGAAATTCATTTTGATCTTTAGGATCCTGGTTATTTATCTGATGCTCTTTTACGGATACTATTTCTAAATCTAAATAGTTATTAGAATAGAACCATCCGTTCCAAAACCATCCTAGATCCATACCTGAAGCATCTTCCATAGTTCTAAAGAAATCTGCGGGTGTAGGGTGTTTAAATTTCCAACGACGAGCGTATTCTTTAAATGCAAAGTCAAACAATTCTCTGCCCATTACTGTTTCTCTTAAGATATTTAGTGCTGTAGCTGGCTTGTCGTAGTTATTCTGATAGTAGCTTGTTGCATAATCAGAACGTGTCATCATTGTTGCCTTATTTGTAGCATCTCCGGCCATAAAAGGGACTATGTTTCTGGCATCTCCCCTATCAGAAGGATAGCCTTCCTCCCACTCTTGCTCAGTTACAAACTCTAAAAAAGAATTTAACCCTTCGTCCATCCAAGCATATTTTCTTTCATCAGAATTAACTATCATGGGAAAAAAATTATGACCTACTTCGTGAATAATTACACTTAGCATTCCATACTTAATCCATTCGGGGTATGTTCCGTCTAATTCTGGTCGGCCATAGTTCCAACAAATCATAGGATATTCCATTCCTTGTTGTTTAGCATTTACCGAAATTGCTTTAGGATAAGGATAATCAAATGTGTATTTTGAATAAGTTCTAAGTGTATGAGCCACTGCTCTTGTTGAATACTGCTCCCAAAGAGGGTTTCCTTCTTTTGGATAGTACGACATTGCCATAACAGTTTTTCCATTCACATCTACTGCCATTGCATCCCATATAAATTTACGAGAACTAGAAAATGCAAAATCTCTAACATTTTTAGCTTTAAAATGCCAAGTTTTAGTTTTTGTACTTCTATTATTTTCAGCTTCCTCTGCTTCGTTTTGAGTAACCAAAATCAAAGGTTTATTGAAAGTTGATTTTGCTTTTTGAAGACGTTTATTTTGAGTACTTGTTAATACAGATGAAGTATTTTGTAAAGTTCCTGTGGCAGCAACAATATGGTCGGCTGGAACTGTGAGTTTAACATCGTAATCGCCAAATACTAAAGCAAATTCTCCCGATCCCCAAAACTGACTTGTCTGCCAGCCTTCTCTATCGTTGTAAACAGCCATACGCGGAAACCACTGAGCAATTATATAAATATTATTCCCATCTTCGAAAGACTCGTATCCCGATCTACCTCTATATTTCAAATAATCATTTACATTGTACCACCATTTTACATCAAACACAAAACTCTCCCCTTTTTTCAATGGTTTAGGTAAGTCAATTCTCATCATGGAGTAATTAATTGTAAAAGGTAATTCTTTACCTTTTTTTGACTTTACAAAATCAATATTAAAACCTCCATCAAACACATCTTTATAATTACTTTCATATTCTATTAAAGACATCTGATCATCTAACCCTCCTGTTTGTATCTTTTTTCTATCGTTGTTTTTAGACCTAATATTCTGGTCGAGCTGAACCCAAATATAACTTAACTCATCAGTTGAGTTATTGGTATAGGTTACAGTTTCTCTACCTTTGATTTGATTTTTAGATTCATCTAAAGTAGCTTCAATTTTGTAAGACGCTTTTTGCTGATAATACTCTGACCCTGGAGCACCAGAAGCCGACCTATATTTATTAGCAGTTGGCAACTTTGCATCTATAGATTCAAAATAACTATTGCTATAATTTTGATCTTGAGAACACACGTCAACACCAATAAACATTAAAATTATTAATAATAAAAAATAATGAAATGTTGATTTTTTCATGATAAATACTGTTTTAATATAAAATGCTACTAGACTTTACTGTATTTGCAATAATAGATTGTTTTTTGTAAATTATAACAATACTTAACAAGAATTTAACCTTTATATACATATATAGATATATCTTTTTTTTCATTACTTTTGCACCGCCAAAAAAAATAGCTATAGAAACAATTTTAATCATTTATCCGATTACTATATTCTTTAATCGGCAAAATATTTTTTTCATTAATCAACATAATGTCATAAACTATGGGTAACATAAAGTTCAAATCTTATTCTAATCACAATTACAGAAAAATTCCACAGATGAGTTTACTGTCTGAGGAAGAAAAATTCACTATCGACGTAGTAGGATCTGTTTTACCTTTTAAGGTAAACAATTATGTAATTGACGAATTAATTGATTGGGATAACTTTAGTACTGACCCTATTTATATTCTTACTTTTCCACAGAAAGGCATGCTTAGTGAGAAGCATTTTGCTAAGGTTGCAAATTTGATAAAGGTAGGCGCTGATAAAACTGAAATTAAAAAAGTAACTGACGAAATTCGTTTGCAGTTAAATCCTGCTCCTGCCGGACAATCTAGCAACGTACCAGAAGTAAATGGAGAGAAACTTCCAGGAGTTCAGCATAAATACAGAGAAACGATGTTATTTTTTCCTCAACAAGGTCAAACATGTCATGCTTACTGTACTTTTTGTTTCCGCTGGCCACAGTTTACGCAAATGGATGAGATGAAATTTGCAATGAAAGAAATTGAATTGGTAATTGAATATCTGAAACAGCACACCAAAATTACTGACTTCCTTTTTACTGGTGGAGACCCAATGGTTATGAAATCTAAAATATTTGGAGCTTATGTTGATGCTTTAATAGATGCAGATATTCCACACCTTAAAACAATAAGAATAGGTACTAAATCACTAGCATATTGGCCTTACAGATATACGCACGATAAAGACGCTCCAGAATTACTAGCTACAATAAAAAAAGCGGTTGATATGGGAATTCATGTTTCATTTATGGGACATTTCAACCATTATGCCGAGCTAAAAACTAAAGCAGTAAAAGATGCTATTAAAGCAATACAAAGTACAGGAGCAATTATAAGAACACAATCGCCAGTAATGCGCAACATTAATGCCGATGCTAATGTTTGGGCTACAATGTGGCGCAAACAAGTAGACTTAGGACTTATTCCTTACTACATGTTTTTGGCTAGAGATACAGGTGCTCAAGATTATTTTTCGGTACCAATAGTTGAAGCTTGGGATGTTTTCCGCGAAGCCTACAAAAAAGTTAGTGGTATAGTTAGAACGGTAAAAGGTCCTAGTATGTCTGCAAATCCTGGAAAGGTACAGGTACTGGGAGTTGTAAAAATTCATGGTAAGAAATATTTCAATCTTCAGTTTGTACAGGGTAGAAATCCCGATTGGGTAGGAAGACCATTCTTTGCAAAATACGATGAAAAAGCAATTTGGATTGATGATCTTTATCCTGCACTTGGAGAAGAAGAATTTTTCTTTGAAGAGTATTTGAATAGAGATAATAAAGTTGCTGATGAGATAATTAGCAATATTGAGTAGTCTGTTTAGTTAGAAGCTGAAAGACCGAAGTAAGAAGGTAAATCCTCCTGACTTCGGTCTTTTTTATGATAATTTCTAAATCACTTTTAACTTTACTTAATCATCCAAACAATATCAACAGTTGTACTTTGTTTAATATCTGCAGGATTGAAATCTTCTACCATTACAGGAGCAGCATCCATAGTCATTTTTTTTGAAAGCATTATTCTATTATTTCCTCCACCGTAATGTACTGGTGCTGTGTGATAATTTATTGATAAAATCTCCCCCAACTCTAATTCAGAAGCTTCTGCCATAACCTCTGCTTTTTTCTTAGCATCTTTTATTGCATTGGCAATCATCAAATCTTTAGAGTCTTCTGGATTTTTTATTCCAAAACTTAAATTAAGTTCAACATCGCTTAAACTTTTAATTATTGCTTCAAAAACCTTATTTACCGATTTTGTATCTGAAGCTATTTGTAAAGTTATTCTATGAGAAACTTTAAACCCTAAAAATGTTTTTTCGCCAGTTTTGTAATTGTGCTTATACTCCTTGGTGATGTTGTAGTTTGAAGAATGAATATCATTTTTAGAAACACCTACTTTCCTCAACCCCTTACTCAGAGAATTTACTTTTGTATTTAACTCATCAACTGCCTTTTTAAAATCTAAGTTAGTTTGCGATAAACTGAAACTAATATTTGCAACATCAGGCTTTACATTTACCTCTCCGTGTCCTTGAACGGAAATTGTACGTGGCATTTCAGTTTGTGCAAAACTACTAACCGAAATAATTGAAAATATTGATAGTAATAAAATTTTAAATCTACTCATAACTCTTATCTCTTTAAATTATTGAAAAATATTAATTATAATTCTTGACTTTCAATTCAATTTACATGCCAAACTATTTTACAATTTTGATTTTAATTTTTCTACTAACATATTGCGGATATATATAATCGAATACAATTTGACAGTTATACTCTCCTTCTGGCACATTGTCTGAAATTAAAAATCTCATTTTCTCTGAATATGTAGATTTTGCTTTCAATGTTTTCAGAGAATAATTTAAATTAGAAAAATACTTTCTCTCTTCTCTATTTTCAAACATCAACTTTATTGAAATTGGGTATTTACTCTCATTAAAAACTATATCGTAATCATAAGGATTTTCAAAAACTATATCTACTGTTTGCTTACCTACTTTTAGATTTAACGGAAAAACATCAATTTTGCCTTTTACCTTAGTAAAAACAGTATAATTATCCATCAAAGCAAATCGGAACAATTGTCCATTATCTAGCCTTAGAGTATCTAACGATTTATGGTTCCACCATCCCCTAAACATAACATTTTTACCATTAAAAATAGTGTCGTAATCTCCTAGGTCAAATTGGTTTTTTCGATAATAAACAGTACTGTACGTCCATGCTTCTTTGCCTGTATAGAATTTATATTTAGAAGCATTCTGGAAAGAATTCATAAACGAAACTTCTCTACCATCTGGCACAATTTTTTCTACCGATTTGTAATACTCTTTACCATCACCAAGAGTAATGCTCTGAAAATCTGCAGAAAAAACAAAAACAAACCTTACAACTACAAGAAGACCAATACTAACTAAAGAAATATTTTTGATAGCCTTTTTATATTTATCATTTCTTACTACAACATCAAACAACACCAAAGCCATAGGAATTAGAGCGGCTACAACCCATTGAGCCTCAATTCTACTTCGGAAAGAATACAAAAAGAAGAAAATAATTATACCCCAAAATATCCTCAAGTACAACTTATTAATATCAGAAAGAAGATTTCTGAATTTGAAAGTAATTATTGATATCAACACAAATAAAGCAGGGTTTAATATTCCCACAGTTCCTCCAAGGTATCCTATAGGATTATCTATTGTAAAAACACCTGAAGTACGTTGAAATAGGTGATAATCAAAAGAAACAAAGTCGTGATTGTATTGCCAATACAAATGGGGAGTAATCAACAGTAGAGCTATAAAACCTGCGAAATAAGTGGTCCACTGTTTTAGAAGCTTAGGTTGAACAATTACACTTATCAAAATTATAAGTCCGCCGTGGTACTTAGAATAAATAAGCATGGCGGCTGTTATTGCCCAAAAAACAGAATTTAGAGCAGACTGTTTGTTTATTAATTTCTGAAATGCCAGTAAGTAAAGTACAAATGAAAATAGCAAAGGTACATCGGGGGTTGTAATAAATCCATACATGTTAAATCCAGGAATAGAAACAATTATTGCAAAGAAAATCAAAAATGAATTCTCTTTATTTCTAATCTCTTCAGAAGTTAATTTCCATGTGAAAAATATGATTAATCCACTAAGTAGAACTGTTACAAACCTTATTCCTAACTCTGTATCTCCAAACAGGAACGTTCCTATTTTCACAAGTAAAGCAACTGCTGGTGGATGGTCGAAATAACCCCAATCCATACTCTGACTATAAACCCAATAATAAGCTTCATCGTCGTGAATAGGTGTGAAAATTGCTTGAAGTAAATTTACTAATACATAAGTAACAATCAGAATATTGAAAACACCTACTTTATTACTCAACTGTTTTAACTTTTCTACCATAAATAGAATATATTATTTTGAGGTTGGGCGACTCTTAATTTTTATTTTTTTGCCAAGAGTAATTAATATCACTCCGAATATAGTTGTTGCTCCTCCGATTACCTGAATAGTTGAAGGGAATTTATCAAACACAAAGTATGCACCTATCAAAACAAATACACCTTTCGAAGTTCCTACTAAGGAAACCCTACTAACCTCCAAATTTTTAATTGCTGCATACGATGCTAGTACAGCTAAAAACGGGCCTAACATAGATCCCAACGAAATGTTAATCAATGCCGATTGAGATATACTTAGACTATCTCCCGAGATAGTTAAATAAATAACAGATGCAATTAATAATAAAATAGAACGTGAAGTTGCATAAATTATAGAAGGGACTTTTATAGGGTTTTTCCTTATGTATATCATTGACATTGCTCCTACAATCATCGACACAAGTATGAAAATAATACCTCCATCGTACAACATTTGAAAAGATAAATTTGGTCTATAACCAAGTATTATTCCTCCAGTAAGAGTAATTAATAAACCAACAATTTCTATTCCCTTAAAACTCTCTTTAAGAATTATAAAGCCTAAAGAAATTACAAAAATAGGTTTCAAGTTACCCAAGAAAGAAACGATGGCAGGATTATCTATTGTTTTAATTGTAAGAAAAAACAGAGATGTAGAAATTATATCCACAAGACCTATTATCAGTAATGTTTTATACCCACTAGCTTCTAGTGTAGATAATACTTTATAGTCTTTTCTAATAATTATAGCAATACTTAATAATATTACTGCTATCCCAAACCAGTAAAAACCGAATTGAGGAAGAGTAACCTCCTGCAATGCTGCCTTACTAAATATGTAAACATTAGACATTGCCAATGCTGATAATATTGCAAATAAATATCCTTTATTTCTGTTTGTTTTCAATTTTATATTTTTTTTAGTAATCGTGATGTCGTGATAATCGTGATTTCGTGATGTTGTAATAAATTTTATAAAATCACTCATAACCCGTAACTCGTAACTCGTAACTCATAACCCGCAACTCGAAACCCGCAACTCGTAACCCTAATCCTTATATTGTTTCTTCTCTTTTCTAGTACCTCCGTAAAGTTCATACTTCACAAATCTAGTTTCTAGCTTACCATTAAATAATTTTATTTTTTTGGAAGTCTTCAGCCCAACGTGTTTCAATCCTTGCAAATCTGAAGTTATCAGCCAAGCTTCTGTATCTTGATAGTGTTGCTTTAAAGTATCTCCAATATTACCATACAGCTCTGGGATATTAACTTCCATACGCTCTCCATAAGGTGGATTAAACATAATCATTGTTGGACCTTCGGGACGTTCAGTATCAAAGAAATTAGCTTTCTTAATATCAATTACATCATCAAACAAAGCATTTTTAGTATTTTGTCTAGCCTTAGTTACTGTAGGATAATGCATGTCATAACCAATAATTTTGTGATAGAAATTCTTCTCCTTATCAAGAGCTTTTTCTGTAATTAATTCAAACAAATCGGAATCGTAATCTTTCCAACCCTCAAATCCAAACTCTTTACGGTGTATGTTTGCTGGAATATTGTGAGCTATCATCGCAGCCTCTATCAATATTGTACCCGAACCACACATAGGGTCAACAAAATTTGTATTACCTGTCCACTCCGAAAGGTATATCATTCCAGCTGCAAGCACCTCACTTATTGGCGCTGCATTAACTTCAGTTTTATATCCTCGTTTATGTAAAGACTCTCCCGAACTATCAAGAGAAACAGTACATGTAGCATCGCTAATATGTATATTTATTTTTACATCTGGGTGGTTAACATCAACATTCGGACGCTTACCATGTTCTTTTCTAAACCTATCTACTATGGCATCTTTTACACGCAAAGTAGCATATTGCGAATGAGTGAAAAAATCTGAATTTACCGTAGCATCAATTGCAAAACTACCATCAACATCAATATGCTCTTCCCATCTAATTCCGAAAATAGCCTTATAAAGCTGCTCATCATTTTTAACTGTAAAAGTTTTTATTGGTTTCAAAATTCTCAATGCAGTACGCAACCATAAATTGGCTTTATACATAAAACCCTTATCTCCCTCAAAAGCTACTCCTCTATTAAAAGGTTTCACGTTTCTAGCTCCCAAAAGCATCAACTCCTTTTCTAATACTTCTTCTAAGCCAAAAAGCGTTTTGGCTACCATCTTAAAATTTTCTTGTCCCATTCTATTTATTTTAGCGACCTACCCTGTTTCAGTCACCTATTAATACTCTTATTATTTATTTTGGCGTTTCCTAAAGGTCGGGCTTTCGCCTAAATCTTTTGTTATTCGGAGTACGACTTCTAGTCGTACTCCGAATAACAAAAGGATACCAGCTCTATCCCTAACGCAAACACTTATTCTTAAAACACAAAACATTTACAAAATACCAAATCTTACTCTGTGTGGTATACGTAAAACATTGTGTTACCATCTTTATTTGTGTGGGAGGCGCAAAGCATTCTTATT